>JAKQKF010000254.1 GCA_029560815.1 bacterium | reverse complement strand
ATCAGGGACCTCCGTATCAAGCCATAAATTTCCCGGGAACAGGATATGGATATCAATCTGCCGCGATCAGTTCGGGCTGACCTGGTTGTCCTTCATCCACTGAACCAGCAGCAGGGAATCCCGTTCGGCGATTTTGAGATGTTCCTGCATCGCCGAAAAGGCACCCTCCGCATCCTGCAGCTGGATCATGTCGAATATTTTCTTGTGATAATTGGGGGCGTTATCGCTATGGGTTTTCTGCAAATGATTGACGATCAGAGCTTTGACGCGAGGGAGCATGCTGAACAAGGGACCCATGATGAGCGGAATGAGGGGGTTGTGGCAGGAGAGGGCGATCAGGGAATGAAACTCGACGTCAAGCTGGGCCAGCTGGTCGGCATCCTGCGTGCGGTCGGAGAAAGCAGCCAGATTCATCTGGAATCCGGCCAGATCCTCCCGGGTGCGCTTTTGCGCCGCCAGCCGCGCGATGTTGGGCTCGATGAGCTGACGGAGATGCACCAGGTGAAGAATAGAGTCGCTGTCGAATTGCAGCTCGAGATAAAGGCTCATGGGTTTGCTGGCGAGTGAGGAGGAGAAGGAGTTGACGTAGACGCCATCCCCCTTGCGGACATTGAGCAGACCGCGCGCGCTCAACATGCGCAGCGCTTCGCGCACGGCTGTGCGGCTGACGCCGAACATCGCTCCAAGTTCCTTCTCGCTGGGCAGCTTTTGGCCGGGCTCCAGTTTTTTTTGACGGATCGAGTCCTCGATCTTGAGCTCGATCTCCTCACTCAGGGTCAGGTTTTTACCGATTTTCCCGAAGAGTTCTTCCACAGCATACCCCTGGTTACTTGTATGACATGTTATATCTTATATCCTTAAATAGTGTAGTAAATTCATGTCAAAATGTCAAGCACTTTGTGATTTATTTTGCACGCTGCTCACGCTCGCATCGATCCTGCCGGCACCCGCGTGGATTAATTATTGGAAATTTTCCGGGAAATGCGTATGTTTCGATAATAAACGAAATGAGGAGATCTGCGCGGACTGATCGACTCTTTAATCCTTGCAGCCGTCGGCTGGTCTCCACGGACTGACGCCGGCGGCTGACAACCCGTACCGCGATCCCGGCTGCAGTACCCGATTCTATAAAGACCGTACGATTTAACGCGAACAATCACCCAGTGGAGTAACCCATCATGCGCATCCTGATTCTCTGCACCGGCAATTCCTGCCGCAGCCAGATGGCTGAGGCCTTTCTGCGGCATTTCAATCCCGCCCTCGATGTCAATTCGGCCGGTACCGATCCGTCCGCCGCCGTCCATCCGCTCGCCATCCAGGTGATGGCTGAGAAGCACATCGATATCTCGCAAGCCCGGCCCAAATCGGTCGTGCTCTTTACCCATCTGCCTTTCCATTACGTCATCACGGTCTGCGACAATGCCCGCGAGAGCTGCCCGGTTTTCCTTGGCGAGGTCAAGGATCAGCTGCACATCGGCTTTGAGGATCCCGCGGCGGTCGAGGGCACGGAGGAGGAAAAACTGGCGGCCTTCCGCAGAATTCGGGATGAAATCCATGAGGCCTTTAAAAAGTTCTACGCCGAGCATCTCGTGCAAGATGAGCACGGGAATTGATGCGGCTCCGCCGGGACAGACCTGGGCCGGGTGAGGTTTTACCTGTCCGGACGGTGCGCGGACGGGCGCAGTGAACGGAACCGCTGCCGACGGACCGCTGCTGCGGCGTGAAACCTCCGGGCAGCCCGGTGCCGGCGGGGAGATCAGGATCCTCCTCCTCGCCGATACCCACCTGGGGCTGGACGCCCCGCTGCGCCCACGGGTCGAACGGCGGCGGCGGGGGGATGATTTTTACGCCAACTACCTCGCCGCCCTCCAGCCGGCGCTCGACGGGCAGGCCGATCTCGTCGTCCACGGCGGCGACATGTTCTTCCGCAGCCGCGTCCACCCGGCCATCGTCGAGTCGGCCTTTGCGCCCCTGCTGCAGATCGCCGATCTGGGCGTCCCGATCTGCATCGTACCCGGCAATCATGAACACGGCAACCTGCCGCGCTCACTGCTGGAGAGTCACGCGCGCATCCATATCTTCGATCATGCGCGGACTTTTCTCTTCACCCTGCGCGGGCGGCGGCTGGCCCTGGCCGGCTTTCCAAATCTGCGTGAGAATGCCCGCGACCGTTTCGCCGGTGAGGTTGAGAAAACGGAGTGGATGAGCTGCCAGGCGGATCTTGGCCTGCTTTGCATGCATCAGGCGGTGGAGGGCGCGCAGGTGGGCGTGCAGAACTATACCTTCCGCGGCGGCGAGGATGTAATCAGGGGGCGGGATATCCCGGCGGGATTCCAGGCTGTTCTGAGCGGACATATTCATCGCTACCAGGTGCTGACCCGCGACCTCGCCGGCAGGAGGCTGAACGCGCCGGTCTTTTACCCCGGCTCGATCGAACGGACTTCGTTTGCGGAGAGGGAGGAGCAGAAGGGATTTCTGATAATCGAGCTGGCTGCCGAGGGCGGGGTTCGCCATCGCTTCATGCCCCTGCCCGCCCGGCCGATGGTCGATCTCGACCTCACCGGCTGGGGAAGTGACGCCGGGCTGGTGGGGGAGAGGCTGCTCCGGGAGTTCGCACAGCTGGACGAGAACGCCATTGTGCGGATCCATTCAGCGGATCCCGCTGCCGGCGCCCTGATGGGCGCTCTTAACGACCGCTGGCTGCGCTCCGCCGCGCCGAAAACGATGAACATCGGCTGGAGCTATTCCTCGCGTGCGAGCGGCGACAGCCCAGGTGAGGCCTCCAGCCAGCCTTTCTGAACCAGCCGCGCGTCGATCACCGCCGCCGCGCCTGAACTGCGCCCGCCCTGCAACCACGCCCAGATCACCTGGGCGCGGTCGATGATCTGCCACTCACTCAATACCCCTTCCTCCACCGATGTTGAAAGCACACCCCCTCCCTCCCGCCGGATCAGCTTTCCGTTCAGGAAATAAAAGGTATTCTCCCAACGCCCATTCTCCCGGATAACCAGGCCATGGCGTCGAAAGTTCTCGATGAATTCCTGCCGCTGGATAAGGGCCCGGTAGCGGTGGCGCATGGCATGCAGCCAGCCCGCTTTTTCGAACTCTTTCTTTTGATTGCAGCGCAAGATTGAATGATCGATGTAGCGGATAAAAAAGGGATCAAGCTTCTGCAGCGAGTCAGCCGCCCGGGTGACGGCGAGGCGGTAGCGCTCCTCCGCTGCCGGAGCGCGGCAGGGGGCGGAACATTTGCGCATCTCGCCCTGCAGGCATCCCTCCGTGCGTACCGCTGTGCAGGTGCGCAGACGGAAGCGCATCTGCACCAGATCGGCCATGTCGCGGGCATGATAGAGGTCATGGAAGGGACCGAAAACGGCGGCGAACTGCCCACGCTGCCGGGCATCGATGACCTGCAGACGGGGAAGGGCTTCCGCGGAGAAGGCGAGCCAGGCGTATTCGAGATACTCTTTCTGGCGCACATTGCCCGCCGGCCAGTGCGCCTTGATGAGCTGGTCCTCGAGCAGCAGGGCGTAGAGTTCCGAGCCGGTCTCCAGCCAGGAGAGATCGCGGACCTGCCGGATCCAGCGGTAATTGCGCTCCCCATAGCCGGCGCGCAGTGAAGCGGCATGCTGGCGCAGACGGCTGCGGATATCGACCGATTTACCGACGTAGAGGATGCGGCCGTCGCTGTCCTTCATCAGATAGACGCCCGGGGCCCGGGGCGCGCGGGCGGCCTGCGCCTGAAAGGCGTCGATCAGGAGAGCCGCGGCTTGCCCCGGCGCGGATTTATCCAAAGCGCCCCAGGTCCCGCGCGCATTTTTTACCTTGCCCGTCGGCGGCTTCTTTCCCCGATCAACGCTTTGGCGGCCTTTTTTCAGGGTGAGTTCCTTCAGTCCCGCTCTTGCCTGTTTTCCGCAGCGAGCTGCCAGCCGAAGCACGAGCCATCCTTGCGGTCGGGCCGGGCGCCGCGGGCCTCGGCCGAACAGAGACTGTGCGCTCCCGGATCGGCGAAGAGGTGGCGTTGGCTGTGGAGCGAGAGCAACATCAAATCGCCCCGGAGCATGTCCACCCACTGAAATTGCGAGGCCTCACCCTGCTCGACGGCCTCGATGCGCACCTCCGCCAGTCCGGCCTCGCCCTTGACTGTGACGTAGCCGCCGGTGGCGGCTGACTGCAGGGCGATGCGCCCTTGGCCGCGGTCAAGCACCCTGAAGAGGGCCGCATCCCCGGCTGCAAAGGCGCTGCTGCGCTCGACCGGTCTCAAATGATTGCGCCAGTTGACCAGCACCGTACTGTCGGCGAGGCTGGTGAGGGTGATGAGCCGGTCATGGGGAATGGGCCGTGTGAGCCCCCGGCTGCGCGGTTCACTCACGGTAAAGCGGTCGAAATCGGCGTAACCGCCCTCTTCTGCGCGCGTCGTATAACCGAAAAGGGCATAGCGCACCCCCTGAAAGGTCTTGAGCTGGTAAGGCATGACGATCTTGCCGCCGATTTCCGTGAAGCGGCTGCCATCGAGGCTGTAGGCGAGCCAGCCGATGTCGGTATCGAAATTACAGTGGGCGCGCAGCCAGACTTTATCGGCGGTGATCGGGAGGCGCAGCAGCCTGAGCTCCTGCTGGTTGTAGAACTGCAGCTCCAGCCCCTGCTCCACCCTGGCGACGCCGATCCAGGCCCAGGGCAGGTTGAGCAGCGCCAGACCGGCGATATCGCCGGCTTGCAGGCCGGCGGGATCCAGTTCGGCGATGGCGAAGCTTTCAGGACCGATACCGCGCTGGGTGAGGCTGTTGCGGGCGCGCCAAAAATTCTCGGCGGGCAGGGCATGCAGGCGGAGGAAGCCTTCGCGCTCGGAGAGGGACCATTTCTCCTCGACCGGGTGGTGGTTCCACTGCCAGCAGTTTTTCAGCTCGGGGCCGCTGAATTCATCGCTGCGTTCAAAGGGAGCGGAAGGGGGGGAGGAGAAGCCGGTATTGGGCTTGATCCAGGTGCGCGGTGTGCGGGTCAGGTTGCCCGGGAGGCCGAAGAGGGGCCAGCCCTCCACCCAGGTGACCGGGGAGAGCGCGGTGACGCGGCCGACCGAATTGTG
>JAKQKF010000499.1 GCA_029560815.1 bacterium | reverse complement strand
GTCAATTCCCAGGCGATGTTGATTGCATTGGTGATGATCGTCAGTCCGCTGCGCGCCTTGAGCGCCCGCGCGATCGCGGTGGTCGTCGAGCCGGAATCGAGGATGATCGCTTCACCGTCACGGATAAGGTCGGCGGCCTTGCGGGCAATTTTATCCTTTTCACGCGAGTGGATGTGCTCTTTCTCGACGAGGTCGAGATCGATGACGGTTGGATTGCTGACGAGAATCGCTCCGCGGTGGACCCGCTTCAGAACGCCCCGCCGTTCGAGAACATCCAGATCCTTGCGGATGGTGACCTCAGAGGTCTTCATCTGCCTGGCCATCTCCGCCACGAGGATGCGATTTTGCACCTTGAGGATCTCCTCAATGCGGTTGCGCCTCTCCTCTGCGAGCAGAATGGTGCCGCTGGTCCCTCGAGCCATGGTCGGATTTTCTTTCGATTGGTTGAATTGAGCCAGATATGGTGTTTCGAATGATTATTAATAGTTATTATTGCTTGCGAATTGTACTAATTATTCACAGAAATTGCAAGAAAATTCTCATCGTCAGGGGAAAAAATTCAAGCGGGCGTGGCGTTGTTTTTATGAATGATGGCTGCAGAGTGAATCGGTGGGGCGTTCCTCCGGCCTGGCTCAGTCCCGGAATGGCTGCCGCCGGCAGGAGGAACGCCCTGTCTAGGAAAGGGGGTGGGGATTTTTATTTAATCAGAGTCATGGCGCGCGTAATCGTTCTGCCGCCGCTCTTCAGTTTGCAGAAGTAGAGGCCGCTGCCGGCGGGGAGGCCGTTCTTGTCCAGCCCGTCCCAGGTGGCCTGATACTGGCCCGGTCCCTGAAGCTCGTGCACCAGATCGGCGATCCTGCGGCCGAGCAGGTCATAGACGGCCAGATCGACCAGTTCCCGGCGGCTCAGACGGTAGTTCAGGGTGGTGGAGGGATTGAAGGGATTGGGATAGTTCTGCGACAGTCCGAATTCCTCCGGCTGGTGGGGGTCTCGGCTGGCCGAGCTGGTGATCTCGCGGCCGTCGTAGAGGAAAAGGATCTCCTCGGCGCTGAGGGCGCGGTTATAGATCTGGATGTCGTCGATCCTGCCCTTGAAGTAGGCGCCACCGGTTTTGCCGATAGTGGCGATCTGGCCGGCCTTGACGGTGCCGGTCAGGGGGTGGGTGTCCTTGAGTTCGCC
>JAKQKF010000455.1 GCA_029560815.1 bacterium | reverse complement strand
TCAAAGGCGAGGCGCGAGATGGTCCGTTTCAGCCCCTCCTTGTCGATGACCACTGCCTTGACTTTTACGTCCATTTTTCACCCGTATTCTGGTTCAAACCATAAGAATTACTCTCACCAAACCTCCAAGACACAAAGAAATAACTAGTTATGCTTCTCTTTGTGACTTTGTGCCTCCGTGAGAGGTTAACTTTAGTCAGAACAGCGACGGCTCGCGGTCGCGGATGACCGAATGTGTTGCGCCGTCGATGAGCACCTCCACCGGCCGCGGCCGCGCGTTGTAATTGCTGGTCAGGGTATAGCCGTAGGCCCCGGCGGTCATCACCGCCAGATAATCCCCGCGCTGAAGCCGCTCCAGCTCGCGATCCTTGGCGAGAAAATCACCCGATTCGCAGATCGCCCCGACCACATCGACGGTCTCCGGTTCCACACCGCCGGCCTGGAGGGGCAGGATGGCGTGGTAGGCGCCGTATAGCGAAGGCCGGATGAGGTCGCTCATCGCCGCATCAACCACCAGGAATTTCTTGCCCTTGGTCTCCTTGCGGTAGAGCACCTGCGAGAGCAGCACCCCGTTGGGGCCGACGATGGAGCGGCCTGGTTCAAGCAGGATCTCGCAGCCCAGGGGCTGAAGCACCGGAATCACCTGTGCCGCCATCTCCTCCGGCTCCATGAACCAGGGCGAGCCCTGCTCACCCAGCACTTTGGTATAATCGACACCGAGTCCGCCGCCGAGGTCGACGTGTTCGAAACGGATGCCGGCCTTGCCCAGATCGGCAACAAACGCGGCCAGGGTCTCGGCCATGCGGTGGTAAGGATCGCTCTTCTTGATCATCGAGCCGATGTGGCAGTGCACCCCGACGATTTTCAGGGAGTTCTGCTCCGCTGCCCAGAGGTAGGCGGCGCGCGCCTCCTCCAGGGCGATGCCGAACTTGTTGGCGCTCTTGCCGGTAGTTAGATAGGGATGGCCCTCGATGTCGATGTCGGGATTGATGCGCAGGGCGATCGGGGCGGTCATGCCCATCTCCGCGGCGAGGCGGGCGGTCACCTCCAGCTCCTCGCGCGACTCGACGTTGAGGGCGAGGATGCCGGAACGGATGGCGAAACGGATCTCGGCGTCGGTCTTGCCGACGCTGGCGAAGACGATGCGCTGCGCCGGGAATCCCGCTTGCAGGGCCTGGGCGAGCTCGCCGCCCGAGACCACGTCGGCTCCGGCCCCCAGCTCCGCCATCATCTTGAGCAGGGCG
>JAKQKF010000426.1 GCA_029560815.1 bacterium | reverse complement strand
CCGGTCACGGTCAGCGACGGCAGCGCCCTGCTCACCGGACTGCTCCTCGCCTTCAACGTTTCGGCGCAAGTGCCGCTCTGGCTGCCGGTGATCGGCGCCGTCTTTGCGATCGCGGTCGGCAAGCAGGTCTTCGGCGGGCTCGGCTTCAACCCGATGAACCCGGCCCTGCTCGGCCGCGCCTTTCTGCTCGCCTCCTGGCCGACCCATATGACCGTTTTCAGCGGCGCCCCTCCGGCGGGCGGCACGGTCTCCGGCATCGACGCCGTCACCAGCGCCACCCCCCTCAACGTCCTCAAGCAGGCCCGGGAGGTGCTCGCCAACGCCCCGGCCTACCCGGTCGATAAGGTCAACGAGGCCCACGAGGCGGTCGGTCAGCTCTATGACAGCATCGACAAAATTTTCCTCGGCCAGATCGGCGGCTGCATCGGCGAGACCTCCTCGCTGCTCCTCATCCTTGGCGGCCTCTTTCTGCTTTACAAACGCTACATCGGCTGGGAGATTCCGGTCAGCTATATCGGCTCGGTCGCCCTGCTGGCCTGGATTTTCGGCGGTACCGAGGGAGCTTTCACCGGCAATATCCTCTTTCACATTTTCGCCGGCGGCCTGATGCTCGGCGCCTTTTACATGGCCACCGATATGGTGACCTCGCCGATCACCTCCAAAGGCCGCCTTGTCTTCGGCCTCGGCTGCGGCGTCATCACCATGGTCATCCGCCTGATCGGCGGCTATCCGGAGGGGGTCTCCTACTCGATCCTGCTCATGAACCTGGTGGTCCCGGTGATCGACCGTTCCATCCGGCCGAAGGTCTTTGGCGGAGGTAAAAAATCATGAAAGAGATCGTCCGTTTCGGCCTCATCCTGATGATTGTCTCGGTCGCCGCCGCCACCGCCCTGACCGCGGTCTACGGCGTGACCAATCCCCGCATTCTGGCGCAAAAAGAGGTCCAGCTCCAGGAGGCCCTGGCGGCGGCTCTGCCCGGCAGCGATCCGGCGAGCCTCAAGACCGTCCGCGAGCAGGATGAGGTGCTCTTCTATGCCGCCGATGCGCCGGGCGATACCAGCAAGCCCATGGGTTACGCCTTTCTCGCCAAAGGGCCGGGCTATTCAAGCACCATTGAAACCATCGTCGGCATCGATACCCTCGGCCGGATTCTCGGCATGAAGGTGCTCTACCAGAGCGAAACCCCTGGCCTCGGCACCAAGCTGCAGGAGGTGAAATACGGCGAGAAGGAAGCCTGGTATCCGCGCCAGTATCTCGGCAAACCGGCGGCGGCGGTGGCCGTCGACAAGGACGGCGGAGAGATCCGCTCCATCACCGGCGCGACCATCTCGTCGCGGGCCGTGACCCGCGCCATCAATGAAGGCTATGCAAGGCTGCGCACCAAACTGGGTACAAACTGAGGCTTTTATGGCATTTATCAGCGATTTAACCCGCGGCATTTACCGGGAGAATCCCGTACTCAAACAGGCCCTGGGATTGTG
>JAKQKF010000406.1 GCA_029560815.1 bacterium | reverse complement strand
GAGTACGGCCCCCAGTTTCTGCGCCAGCGGCACATGGGCGTGCATGCGCGCAACCGCCCGCGCGCGCACCGTCCGGTCCGGATCGGTGAAAGAGAGCCCCTCCTCCCCGAAAGCCTGACCGGTGCCGATGGCCGGCACCGGCAGCCCGGCGGCATCGAGGGCCGACAGCACCCGGCCGCGGTCGAGCAGACCGGGATCGCGGATGGCCAGCTCGACGCCGTCGTAGCCGAGGGCCTTGATCCGGCCAAGGTCCTCCTCCAGCCCGCCGCGGTAGACCATCGCCGCAAACGAGGCGGGCTGGAGCGAAAGGACGATGCTCAGCCTGAAGCGCATCAGAGCCCCATTTTCTGGATGCTGTAGATCGGCCGCCAGCCCGGGGAAAAGGGCTCCCGGAGATAGGGTTCCATCTCCACAGCCGTACGCATGGTGGTCTTTTCGACCGGCGGCAGCTGGCCCGGGGGAAAGGCCGCGAGGATCTCGTCGTTGATCAGGGTCAGATAGGAGAGGATAGCCGCGATCGTGCGTCTGGCCTTCTGCGCGCTGCCGATGGTCGGGCGTCCGACCACCCCCTCGGGCACCGAGGCGAGTTCGATCGGGGAGTGACCCTGGCCTTCGCTCCAGCGACTCGGGCGGGCAAAGGGATCGACCGCCTTGTCGAAATGGCCGTCCGGCAGGAATCCCTCCACTTTGGTCTCCGCGGCATAGTGCATCTCGACGAAGCGCGGCTCGAGCAGCAGCATCACCGAAGTCTCGGCCTCGTCGGCGTGGACGAAATCATCGTCCCATTCGCCGCCGCGCGTCTTGGTGCGGAAAAACTCGCGCACCGAACGGTGCCAGTCGAGGGTGCGGAAGATGCCGGGCAGGTTCCAGGTCTTCTGCAGCTCCTGGATCGCCGCCTCCATCAGCCAGGAGTGGCCGTGATTGTTGATCAGGATCTGCTTGCGGAAACCGTCGTTCCAGAGGCCGACCATCACATCGATGAGATTGCGCTTGACCACCTCATCCTCGAGATGGATGGTGCCGGGCATGCCGATGTGGTGGTGGGGATGGCCGCCGTAATTGAGGGGCGAAAAGACCAGATTGCAGGCTGCTCCCTTTTTGGCGGTGTAGCGGCGGACCCCCTCGAGGATCTGGGTCACCATAAAGGTGTCGAGGGCGGTGACAGTGTGGTCGCCGTGCTGCTCGGTGCAGCCGATGGGGATGAAAACGATATCGTTCTTTTTGCGGTTCTCCACCACCTGGTGGCGGATGGTGGTCTGGACGTAGGTTCCCGGCTTGCCCAGTTCCGGTGGAGAAGGAATCTCATATTCCGCCAGAATGCGGTCGATCTCCTCGGGGGAGGCCTCCCAGATCCGTTTTTTCATGCGGCCGACCGAGGTGTCTTCAAAGAAGAGGTCGGGCCGGTTGGTTGTCAGCCATCCGCTCATGGTGTGATCCTTTCATTATGTTATGGCAGTACAGTAATTTTCACCTGTTCCCGGTTGGTCTGCAGCAGTTTAATGTGTTCGGCCGTCTGCTCCAGAGTGATCTTTTTGGTGATCAGGGGGGTCATGTCCATGCCGGCGGCCATGCAGTTGATGACGTTCGGGAAGATGCCGTGGCCGGAGTGGCCCTGGGCGCCGACGACATTGGCGCGCCGCACCTGAAAGACTTCACCGTTCATCGCAATCCGGTCATCGGCGCGCGCTACCAGCACTACCGTGGCGTTCAGCTGCCGTCCCTCCCAGATGATCTTTTCAATGTCGGGCCAGACCACGCTCGGCAAACCGGTCGCCTCGAGGATGATCTTCACGCCCATGCCTTCGGTGATGTCGAGCACCGCGCCGGCGACGTCGCCGGCGGCCGGATCGATGGCATGGGTGGCGCCAAGGGCCAGCGCCATCTCCCGCCGCGATTTGGAGGGTTCGGAAATGATCACGTTCGCCGCCCCCGCCCGCCGCAGCTCGGCGCAGGCGGCGATCCCGACCGGCCCGCTGCCCATGATCAGAACGCTCTCGCCGGGCATCACCCCGCCGCCGCGCACGATGACCGCGTTGTAGGCCACCGAGGAGGGCTCGACCAGGCTGCCGAGCAGAAACATCTTCTCCTCGCCGTAGATCGGCCGGAAGGCCTCGATGCTCCAGAGATAGCGGGCGTCCATTTTGATATATCTGGCATAGGCCCCGTCGATGGAAAAGCCGATCTCCTGCAGCCGCTCACAGTGGTTGGGCAGACCGTCGGCGCAGGGACGGCACTGCGCGCACCACATCATCTCCTCCGCGCAGACCGCCTCGCCCGGCTGGAAACGCTTGCCCGTACGTTTGTTAAAGGCCTCCGGACCGGCCTCCGCCACCACACCGGCAAACTCGTGCCCAAGGGTGCAGGGGAAGGCGGTCAAACCGGGATAAAAGATATAACCCTGCGCGTCCGACTGCAGCATATGCACATCGCTGCCGCAGATGCCGCAGGCCTTGACCTCGATCAGCACCTCCGTCGGCCCGGGCACCGGCACCTCTTTCTCCACCATCTCGATGCGGGGATTGCACCAGACCTTGCTGCCGAGATAGGTCAGTTTGCCCTCGATATCCTTTGCGCCCAGCTTGAAATCCGGTTTGGGCTGCCAATCCGCAAACAGGGTAACGGCTTTCATGACTCATCCTTTCTTTGGGGCGCTCCGCGAGCGCCCGGGCTTCCACTATCGTCATTTATGTACTGCCTGCCATCGGCCGGACCGTTTTTTGAGCCCGGCCGGCCCATAGCCACCTAAAAATCCTTGACCAGCACGATCCGGTTTTCACGCAGGGAGGCGGTGGCCGCCGTGCCCACCTGCAGCGCCTTGACCCCGTCCGCAAGGGTGATGGGCGGTTCCTTGCCCTCCGACAGGTTGGCAAAAAAGTTGTTGAGCTGGGTGACATAGGCCTCGCCGAAACGCTCGGGGAAGTAGGGCACGACGTCGTGGGTCACGCCCGCTTTGGTCATCACCTGGATGGGGGTATCACGCAGGTAGCCGGCCATCACCGTCCCCTGCGAGCCGAGCACCTCGGCGCGGATGTCATAACCGTACACTCCGTTGCGGCTGATGTCGATCTCACCCAGAGCGCCGCTCTCGAAGCGGAGGGCCATGAGGACGTTGTCGGTGTCGCCCAGAGGCGCGATCTCGGGATAGGCCAGCACCGTGCCGATCGAATAGACCGAACTCACTTCGCCCATGTACCAGCGGGCGATGTCGATGTCATGGATGGCCATGTCGAGGATCTGTCCGCCGCTGTTCTCCAGCTTGAGATATTCCAGGCTGGGACGGTAGGGATCGCGCGCTGAGCCGCGGAAGGTGATGGGGATGCCGATCACCCCCTCCTCGATCTTGCGTTTGGCCGCGGCGAATCCCTTGTCAAACCGGCGCATGAAGCCCATCTGGAAAAAGATCCCCGCCTTTGCCACCGCCTGCTCCACCTCGCGGGCGTCCGCGAGATTGAGGGTGAGGGGCTTTTCACTGAAAACCGCCTTGCCGGCCGCGGCCGCGTCGATGATGATCGCCTTGTGGGCGTGGGTGGTGGCCACGACTACCACGGCCTCCACCTCCGGGTCATGGTTGAGATCGTGATGGTTGTCGTACCATTTACCGCCGTACTCCTCCGCGGCCGTCCGGGCGCGCTCGGGGATGATGTCCGCAAAGGCGACCACATGCGCCTGCGGCACGCGCTGGGCGAGGTACTCCGCATACATCTTGCCCAGACGGCCGACGCCGACCAGTCCGACGTTGATTTTCTTTTTCATGCTGTCCTTCCCTATAAGTAATAGACCATGGCTGCTCTTGCTGCCTGCCGGTGCCGGCAGTTCCTTCTCCCGGCCCTGCCTCGTCAGCCGGCTGTTTCTATCCGCTGCACCGAAGCCCGCTCGACCAGGTGCGATTTCAGTTCGATAGCGCACGGCGGTCCGGCCTCCCCGTTGATGCGCTGCAGCAGCAGTTTCATGCTCTCCTGCCCCATCTCGTAGATGGGCTGGTGCACTGTCGTCAGCTCCATCGGCCGGGAACCGCAAAAAGTCAAATCGTCATAGCCCGCCAGCGAGAGTTCTTCCGGAATGGTTATGCCCATTTCGGCCGCGGCATGATAGATGATATAGGCGATAGGATCATTGCCGGCGAAGAGGGCGGTAAATTTGTGGCGTTCGGCCAGAATGATCCGGGCATACTGCTGGTACTGTTTTTCGATGAACCGTTCCTCGATGGTGAAGAGGAGTGCGGGATCGATCGGCAATTGGTGGTCGTGCAGGGCCTGCTTGTACCCGGCCAGGCGGGCGCGCTCGCTGCTGAAAGCGGTGCTCAGGGCGATGGCGATGCGGCGGTGGCCCATGCCGATCAGATAGCAGGTCAGATTGTAGGCGCCCTGGAAATTGTCGGTCGTGACCCGGTCGTGATCAAAATCGGAAATTTCCCGGTCCAGGAGCACGACCGGGATGCTCTGCTGGTGGAATTTTTCGATCAGCTGACGGTTTTTCTCCGGTGGCGCGGCGGCGGGCATGAAGATAAGTCCGTTGACTTCCTGGCGGATGAGCTGGTTGGCGTGGAACTCCGCCCGGCTGAAGAGGTCGTCGGTGTTGCAGAGGATGACGCTGTAGTTGTGGCGAGCGGCCTCGTCGCCGATGCCGCGCAGCAGCTCCGGGGCATAGCCGCTGCGGATGTCATGCACCAGCACCCCGACAATGCGGCTCCTGCCGCCTGCGGCGGTCTGCGAAAGGACAAAGGTGCCGAGGCGGCGCTTGCGATTGAGATAGCCCATGTTGACCAGGTTCTGAATGGCCTGGCGGATGGTGGC
>JAKQKF010000229.1 GCA_029560815.1 bacterium | reverse complement strand
GGGCTTCGCCCTGCTCGCGATCATTCTTGCTGTCGTCACCGGCAATCCCGTCTTCGACGCCATCGGCAGCATCGGCATCGGCGTTTTGCTCATTATCATCTCCTTTTCGCTCGGAGCGAAGGTCAAGAGCCTGCTGATCGGACAGAGCACCGATGAGGAGACTCACGCCCGCATCGAAGGGATGCTCTCCGCCATGCCGGAAATCGAGCGCATCCTCAATCTGATCACCCTGCAGCTGGGCCCGCAGATCATGGTGGCGGTGAAAGCCAGGATGAAGCCGGTCGATACCGTGGATGAGCTGATTAAAAATATCAACCGGTGCGAAGTGGTGCTGAGAAAGGCAAATGCGGATATTCAGTGGGTATTTTTTGAGCCTGATTTCAGGGAATAGCCGGCTGGTGCTGTGGGATAGCCGGATCTGTCGGCTCTTTTTCCGGATTGCAGGCATGTCATTCTCCTGTCGCCCGGCTCTGGCCGGGAATCCGGGTGGAGAATCTTAACTGAACCTGCGAGCTGTCTCATCGCGGAGAGTGCGCACCAAGGGAGGGAGGAGAGGATGATCCGTGCCGTTCTGGACAGGATCCGGGCGTTTCTGCAAAGAACCGAGAGCATCGCGCTGCTCGCTTTTATATCGACCTATCTCATCGGCTTTATCTATCCGATCTTCATCCATGCCGAGCGCATGTACTTCCTCAAATATTTCCCCCCCATGAACCGTCTGGGAGCTGACCTCTCCTACACCCTCGAGGCGGCCACTCAGGCGGGGAGAACGCCCCCCTATTCCCCTCTTGCCAAGGTTATTTTTCAATTGATGAATGTCATTCCCTGGCCCTTGGTCTATCACCTTTTCACGCTGCTGGTCGTGGGCATGGTAATCGTCGCCTGTTACTGGATCATACCCCGACTTGCCCGCTACAGCAGCAATGTTGTGATAACGCTTATCTTTCTGGCCATTTTGGGATCGTATGGTTTTCATTTTGAACTCGAGCGCGGGCAATGGAACATGGTGGTGATGGTCCTGGTTTTCGCCTCCCTGCTGGCTTTCAGGAGGGGGCATGCGAACTGGTCCATTCTCCTCTTCACCCTGGCGGCACAGCTCAAATTATATCCATTCATTTTTATCCTCATTTTCCTGGTTCGGCCGCTCCTCTCCCGCAAAAACCTGATTCACATGGCCAAGCTGTTGGGACTCAATCTGGTTCTCTTTTTCATCCTCGGCGCCGGCACCCTGATGCGGTATTCCAATATGGTCGTACGCTATGCCAACAGTCCGGAGATCTGGCGCGGGAATCATTCCATCGCCGCCTTTTCAGAGCTGGTCAACACCTATTTCTTCTCCGCCCCATGGCTCTTTCCTTTATTGGCGCTCGTTTATCTGATTTTGCTGGCGCTGGTCCTGGCCGTAACCTGGCGCAAGGGACTGGCCTTTGACAATAAATACCTGTTTTTTATTTTGGTCATCGGTTCCCTGATCATCCCGAGCGTCAGCGCCGATTACACCCTGCCGGCGCTTGCGCTGGCCCTGCTCTACTTTCTTCTCGACACCCGTCCTGAGGTGCGATGGCGGAAGGGGCTCCTGCTGCTTGCCCTCAGTACAACGGTCTTTTTAACCCATTACAGCTATGTCCACATGTCCGGGTTGTTTCAGTTCTTGCGGACGAACAAGCTGCCGCTGATTTACGTCATCGCCCTCCTGGTCGCCATCCTGTCGGTGGTCGATAACCGGCGCATCCCCTCTTGAAGCCCGCGATTCTTATATTGGGCGCAGGTATCTACCAGGCGCCGTTGATCCGCAAGGCCCGGGAGAGGGGTTGCGAGGCCCTGGTCGCAAGCATTCCCGGCGATTTTCCAGGCATCGCTCTCGCCGATCAGTTTTACGCAGTCGACATCCGGGAGGTGGGGAACATCCTCGCCCTGGCGCAGGCCAGCCATGCCGCGGCGATCCTCACAACCGGAGCCGATGCCGGTCTGCCGGCGATCGGTGCAGTCGTCGATACCCTCGGGCTGCGCGGGCCCTCGCGCAAGATCGCGGAAACGGTCTCCTCCAAGAGCGCATTTCGCGCCTTTTTGCAGGCCCATGGTCATCCCCACCCACCTTTCGTCTGCTGCCCGGATGGTACAGAGGCATGGCGTTTTTATTCCTCATTGAAACGAAAATGCGTTTTCAAGCCTGATGATGCCTCGGGTTCGCGCGGGGTCACCATCCTCGAACCGGGGCTGCCGGCGGAGAGGGTTGCGGCGGCTTATGAACATGCTCGGCTGCATGCCAGGAACGGCCTGGTCTGTGCGGAAGCCTTCATCACCGGGAGAGAAACGGGCGGGGATGCCTTTTTTTTCGATGGAGCGCCCGTTTTTTTTACAACGACCGACAAGCACATGCAGGGTGTGATGGTAAGGGGACATTCCCTGCCGAATCCCCGGGCGGCTGCCGTCGAGCCCATCGTGGGTGAAGCGATCGGCCGTATCGCCGCCGATCTCAGCTATGACGCTGGTCCGATGAACTTTGATGCCATCATCGCAGGGGATTCCGTTTATTTGCTGGAAATCGGTCTCCGCAACGGAGGCAATGGGATTGTAGATTTAATATATCATGGCATGGGTGTGGACCTGCTGGAGATGGCACTGGACCATGCCCTTGGGGAGCCGCTCCGAACCGGCTGGAACGGAGTGCAGCGACCGGTGAGCAGCTATGTTTTCGGTTCGGGCCGTCCGGGCCGGCTGAGATCGATCGCCTCCCTGCATGCCCTGCGGGAAATGGTGCCTGCTGTCTTCGACGTGGTGATGGCCAGGAAACCGGGCGAGGAGGTCGGCGCCTTCACGCACAACGCCAACCTGCTCGGCTACCTGCTGCTGGACGGCGGCTCGGCTGAATATGAGATTCTAATCGCGGAGCTGGAGAAGCATCTGCACATCGAGATGGAACCATGAAATCAATCCGCTATTCGATCGTCATCCCTTGCTACTCCTCCGGGGCCTGGCTGGCTGAACTGGCAGCCCGGATCGGCCAGGTGATGGCGCCCCATTCGCCCTTTGAATTAATCCTGGTCAACGACCACAGCCCCGATGTGCAAACCTGGGCGGCAATTGAGGAACTGGCGGAAAGGTACGAATTTGTCCGCGGAATCGATCTCCTCTATCGTGTCGGTCAGTTCAAGGCGACCCTGTGCGGCCTGGAACTGGCTGTCGGAAACCACGTCATAACCATGGATGATGACCTGCAGCACCCCCCGGAGGAACTCGTCAAGCTGATCGAGGCGATGCGAGACCATCCGGAGATGGACTGCATCATGGGGGTGCCGGCCTCCCGAGGGCAAAGCCGGCTGCGCCATCTCGGCACCCTGCTGATGCAGACCATCCTCGGCCTTTTTTACGGCAAGCCCTCCGGCATCGTCACGACGAGTTTCCGAATTATGCCGGCCGCCTTCGCCCGCACGATCGTCCTCTATCGTATGAGCTTTCCCCAGCTGGGTCCATTGATCGTCCGACTGACCCACAAAATCCATAATGTGCCGGTCGAGCACCGCCCACGTCCCCTCGGCAGCAGCGGCTACGGACTCTTCAAGTTGATCAAGGAGACCTATCGCAGCATCATCCATGTCACGCTGCTGCCGTTGCGCATTTTTTCCATCGCCGGCATCATCACGGCTGCACTCGCTTTTTTATACGGAGTCTACTCCTTCATACTTTGGCTGGCCGGCGGCGTCGGCGTTCCGGGATTCACTTCGCTGATTCTGGCGATCATGTTCTTCGGCGGCATGCTGCTGGTCGAGGTCGGGATCCTCGGGGAGTACATCGGCCGCATCATTCTGGAGCTAACCGGCATGCCCAGGTATGCAATCTACCGTCAGGTCGGGGTGAGGGATGAACAAGACCACTAAAGGCCGACAGCTCTATCTGCGCAGACTTGAGATCACTGATCTGGAACGTACCTGGGTCTGGCTGCACCGCAGGGAAATATATACCAAGATCGGTGTCAAGGTCCCCTTCTCCAGGGAGGAGCAGCTGATCTGGTTCGAAAAATTGCAGCAGGATCCCGTCAAGATTGTCTTTGCCGTCTGCCGTCTGAAGGATGACGCCCATATCGGCAATGTCTCACTTGACCAGATCGACGGCCGCCATCACAACGCCAGGATGAGCATCTTCATCGGAGATGAGAGCCTGCAGGGCCAGGGTTACGGCTCCGAGGCTGTCCAGCTATTACTGGAGTATGCCTTCTCAACCCTTCAACTGCACAAGGTCTGGTGCAAAACCGACGCAGGCTTCCCCGCAGTGATCCGTTTTTATGAAAGGCTGGGTTTCAGACAGGAAGGAGTGCTCAGGGAGCATGAATTCAAGGAGGGCGCCTTTGTCGACAAGGTGCTGCTGGCCCGGATCAACAACCCCTGAGCCGCAGGGATCCGCCCGCCGATTTTTCCGCGATTTACAGCCTTATTGCCTACTTGTATATATACCCAAGAGATTCATTTAGTTAACACTAAAGGCTGACAAGCGTGCAGGATCATCCCGGCATCCCTTTCAACAAGCCCTTTCTCTCAGGCAGGGAGCTCGACTATATCGGGCAGGCCGTGCGGAACGGCCGGCTCTCGGGCAACGGCCCTTTCACACAAAAATGCCAGCTCTTCTTCAGGGAGAGATGGCGTTTCAACACAAGCCTGCTGACCACCTCCTGTACCGATGCTTTGGAGATGGCGGCGATTCTGCTCGATATTCAACCGGGCGACGAAGTGATCGTGCCCTCGTTCACCTTTGTCTCCACGGCCAACGCCTTTGTCTTGCGGGGCGCCTCCATTATCTTTGCCGACAGTCTGGCTGAAAATCCAAACCTGGACGTCAGCACCCTCGAAGCCCTGATCACTCCCAGGACGCGCGCGATCGTGCCGGTGCACTATGGCGGCATGGCCTGCGATATGGATCCCCTCGTCGCACTGGCCCGCCGCCATCACATCCATATCGTCGAGGATGCAGCCCAGGCGATCAATGCCTCCTACAAAGGCAAAGCCCTGGGCTCCTGTGGAGATCTGGCGGCATTTTCTTTCCACGAGACCAAAAACATCATCGCCGGAGAGGGCGGCATGCTGGTCGTCAACAATCCCGAGTTTGCAGAGCGGGCGGAGATCATCTGGGAAAAGGGGACCAACCGTGCAGCTTTCTTCCGGGGTGAGGCTGATAAATACCACTGGGTGGATATCGGTTCCTCTTTCCTGCCGTCGGAGCTCACTGCCGCTTTCCTTTGGGCACAGCTCGAAAACCTGGAGAAGATTCAGGCCAGACGCCTTGAGCAGTGGAACCGGTACAGGAACCGGCTCTCAGCCTGGGCTCAGGATCAGGGAGTGCAGATCCCACAACCGTCCCTCCATTCCAGTGGCAATGGCCATCTCTTCTATCTGGTATTCAACACACTCCAACGCCGCACCCAGCTGATTGACATGCTGTGCAGACACCGGATTTCGGCACTCTTTCACTATCAAAGCCTGCACAGGAGCCCCTTCTACCACAACCGCCATGACGGGCGTTTCCTGCCCCAGGCGGATCGCTATTCCGATGGTCTCGTGCGCCTGCCGCTCTTTTACGAGCTCGGCGATGACGAGATCGACTATATCTGCGATCTCATCGTTTCACAAGGATGATCCCTCCGCCGGCCAGCCCTGCTTGTGAGCAAGATAAAAAACCGTCTCCTCGGGACTGTGATGCGATCCGATGAGCTGCAGCATGGCGCGGACTATCGGCACCGCCATCTTGAAGGCGATGAAACGCACCAGGCCGCCGGCCGGACCCCGCAGCGGCTCATCGAAAAGCTCCGCCTCCATCCCGGCGTAACGCAGCTGCTCCAGCACCTGTCCCACCGTGTACTCGGTCACATGCTCCTTCGACATGAATTCTACCGGCAGACCCAGGACCACCCTGACCATATTGCGGAAACGGTAGCGGCTGGGCGTGGAGATGATCGCATATCCCCCCGGTTTCAGGATCCGCTTCACCCCCTCCAGCAGATTAAGGGGATCGGGGAGATGTTCCCAGATATTGTTGAGGACCACCGCGTCGAAGCGCCCGGGAGAATAGGGCAGCCGGCGTGCATCACCTACGGCAAACTCGACTCCGCTGTGGAGACTGGCGGCCGTGGTGATCGCTGAGATGGAATAGTCGATGCCGCATACCTCCGCGCTGCCAAACTGTTTCTTGATCTCGGCTGTGATAATCCCCTCACCGCAGGCCACATCCAGAATCGCCGGGGTACCAGAGACTGAAGCCAGGGCCTTCTCCAGCAGTTTCAGGGTGGTAGCAAGCCTTCGATGCTGGAATGCCGGCCATCTGACGAAACCCTCTTCGGCTGCATAGGGATCTCCTGCGCGATACTCGTCAACGCCCTCCAGCTGGTCAGGCGGCAGAAAGACCAGAAAGCCGGCGGGATGGATGGCGAATCTCGCCTCCGTCCGCCCGGTCAGCCATTGGTCGAGTGGACAGCCCTCGCCGGGCGTCAGGGGGCGTCGATTTTCTAGATCCCAGTAAAGTTTTGAAAATTTGTCTGTTGCTGTGTTGTGCAGCATCTTTCCGCTCCAATGCGACAAAGCTCACAACCGGCGGGTTCCGCCGCCCGGATAGAAGAGGAGGGCGCCGATCCCGTAGCTGATCAGGTTGCCCGCCAGTCCGGTGAGACTGATGACCAGGGCGGTTTCCGCCGGCACTCCGAAGGCGCTGTAGGCAAGGATGAAGGCCCCCTCGCGGATGCCCAGTCCGCCGAAAGAGATCGGCAGTGCGTAAAGCAGGAAGAGCAAGGGGACGATGAAAAGGTTGACGATGAAAGATATCTGGTGGCCGTAGGCCAGAAAAAGGATCTGGGACTGCAGGGCGGACACCAGATGGATGGCCAGCGAGAGTCCCGCCGCCGGAAGGGCGACCTCCGCATCAAACGCGGACCAGATCAGGGCCGCCCCAGTGCGCTGGCTGCCCTCCTCCCGGGCCTCTTCCCCGCGAGCCGGCTGGCCGTGTGCGAGGGCATTGAGTCGGCGGGTCATCGCTTCGAGGCGGGCGTTGACCGCTGCTGCAATCGCGCCGGCCCATCTTCGCCGCCGGAGAAGGAGCAGGGCCGCAGTACCGGCTCCCCCGGCGAGCAGGAGGAGGTAGAGGGCATCGACCACACGGGCGATACCCTCGGGCAGCCTGTTCGGACCCAGCAGCGGAAAGAGTCCCGCGACCAGAAGCGCACAGGAAAAGAGCGCTCCCGCTTTCTCAATCAGGATAATGAAAGCGCAGCGGAGATAGTATCCGCTGCGCTCTCCTGTGAGCAGAATGCGATAAGTGTCGAATCCGAGGGTGCCAGGGGCGAGCAGACCCACGGCCAGTCCCTGCCAGTACTCCCTGATGCTCTTCCGATAGGTGCAGCGGCCGCAGCCGTAATGGTGCAGCAGCAGATGCCAGCGCAGCGCACCCAACATGACCACAGGAACAAGGAGGCTGAGCCCGAGAATGATCAGGGCCGGATGGCCGCCGGAAGCCAGCCGCCCCAGCCGGGGCAGATCGACACTCCTGAGGATTATCCAGAATATCAGCGGAGGAAGAGCCCAGTAGAGGATTCGCCGGCTGGTACACAGCAGGCGGTGGAGGTAGTCTGGAAGCACATCGCGCGGCACCCGGTTCATGTCTTAAAATCCTGCACGAGCATGCGCATCTTGCCGCTGGAATCCGGAGGGATCCGCTCCGCAAGCCGGATTTCGAAAGCGAGTGGGAGGGGGGAGAGTCTTGCCAGCTTGTTCAATAACTCGTTCTCGATGGCGCGATAATAAGCCGCTTCGGCCGCCAGCTCGACAAGAAAGCGGTCGGGGGCCTGCTGCCGGATACGGAACTGCCGGATCCCTGCATAGTTGTCCATGGTCTCGTAAAAATCCAGATAGGTCAGGCTGCGTCCATCCGGAAGGGTGGCGATGTCATCCTGTCGGCCGATGATCCGGTCGATCACCTGCACGCTTTCTCCTCTCTCGTCCTCCACGATTTTATAGGTGGCCAGGTCGCCCTGATCATAACGGATGAAGGGCATCAGCCAGCCGTGCAGGTCGGTGACGATGATGCGCGCCCACTGGCCCGGGGCTGCCGGATCGCCCTTGCGGTCGAGAAACTCGAAGAGGGTGCAGTCACTGATCAGGCTGAGCCCCTCCCGGCCCTTTTGCTGCCAGGCCATCACCCCCATCTCAACGGTTCCATAGGTCTCTGTGATTTCCACCCCGAAGGCTTCGCGGCAGCGACGCCTGGTCGATGCGTCGATCACCTCGCCGCCGGCAAGGAGCAGCTTGACTGCAGGGGTCTGCCGGCCGCGTCTGGCCAGTTCATCTGCGACCATGAGCAGACTGGTGCGCACGCCATAGACCACCGCCGGTCGGCAGCGCAGCAGCTCATCGGTGAGAACCTCCGGGGGCAGGGTGTAGTCGACTGCATGGCGTCGAAGCAGACCAAGCTGCTGGAGCATGCTGCGCCCTTCATCAAGCCGGCCCGGCGAGGTGAAAGAGAAGACCTTGTCGGTCGGACAGTAGCCGCTCAGCAGGAGGAGACGCATCCATTTGGCCACCTGGATCTCGCGCTCTCGTTTTGACCGGTAGACGGTCAGAGGCATCCCTGTCGAGCCTGATGTCCGGTCCGAAAAACAGCCGGCCAGCCGGTGTGCGTAGTCCTCCTGCAGAAAATTTTCCGGTGCGGCCTTGAGCTCCTCTTTTGTCATCACCGGCAGGCGGGAAAGATCAGCGATTCCGGAAAAGTCGTGCTGGGGATCGTAGCCGGTGTGCTGCATGGCCTCGCGGTGGCGCGGCACGGTGGCGGCCGCCATCATCAGCTTGCGGACTCGGTTCTGCACAGTTCCGGCGAGGTCGGAAGAGGAGCGGCCGGAGTCAGCGAGCAACCCCAGCAGGGATGTCGTGAGAGTGATCAGGCTCAAGGCGTGGTGTTTCCTGGCATCCCGCAATAATTTAATCTCTGCGGGTTGGTCAATATTTGTGTACGCGTGTTCATCAGACCCGGCTTGATTCCCGCGACCCCTTCGGCAATTCTTTTGCTGATGGTAGAATAATTCCGGGTGCGAGTCATGGTTTCATCCGTGAGATGATGATTTTGGTTTTGCCGTTGGGATCGATGGGAATCTCCTCCACATACTCGATCCGGTATCGTATCCTCTCCATGAAAAGGTTCTGCAGCAACTCTTCAATCTGCAAGCGTTTCGCCGCATCAAGATCTGCGATTTTAAGCAACACTGTGCATGCAGCGGCCGAATCCTGTACGACCCTGAACTGCCGCATAAAGGGCAATTTTTCGAGAGCGATGTACAAGGTCGCGCCTGAAATTTTCTCTCCGTCCGGGAGGATGAGGTAATCATTATTCCGGCCTTCGATTTCAACGATAGCCGCACCCAGCCGGGTCAGCCGGTCATAGTTGCGCACCAGCACCCGGTCGCCGAGCTCCATTTTGAGGATGGGTTGGGCTTCATTGACCAGCGAGGTGACCAGCATGGAGCCGCTTACCAGACCGTCCTCGCTCTGCGGGACGATATCGGCAAGCGAGAAAAAGACTGCCCGGTAATCCGGCTGGTAGAACTCATCGAAGCGTGCGGCGATCAGGTTGGTTTCATTCGCGCCGTAAAATTCACAGTAGCGGGCGGGACGAAAGGTATCGGCCAGAAAAGCCCGGTCGGCTTTTCCA
>JAKQKF010000380.1 GCA_029560815.1 bacterium | reverse complement strand
GAATACGACCAGGCCGTCATCGCTCATAACTGCCTCGGCAAACAGACTGTCGCCAGCCGGGAACTCTCCGCCCAGCGCCTGCGCGAACTCTATGCCCTGGACCCCACAGTTCCCCTCTTCCGCCTGATGAGAAGCTTCTGGGACCTGGATGAGAAAAGCAAACATCTACTGGCCCTCTTCACCGCCCTGGCCCGCGACCCGCTGCTGCGCCTGACTGCGGAAGCCATCCTCGACCTGGCCCCCGGACACGAACTGAGCCGGCAAAAACTCGCCGCCACGCTCACTGCGGCTCTGCACTCGCGGCTCAATGAATCTACTATTGATAAGGTGCTGCGCAATGCCGCCTCATCCTGGAGCCAGTCCGGCCACCTGACCGGCCGCATGCGCAAGGTGCGCAGACAGGTGGAGCCCTCCATCGCGGCCGTGACCTACGCCCTGCTCCTGGGCTTTCTCCTCGGTCATCGCGGCGCCGGACTTTTGCATTCGCTCTGGGCACGGCTGCTCGATCTCGGCGAGGGCCGCATCCTGGAACTGGCCGTCGACGCCAAAAGAATGGGACTTCTGGAGATGAGCCAGGCGGGCGGCGTGATGATGATCTCTTTCAACACTCTTTTGACCGAAGAGGAAAGGCGGCTGGCTTATGGGACGCATTGAGAATCTCGTCGCCAAATATAAAAATCATATCGCCACGCCCTGGCAAAAAAATCTTGCCGGCGACCAGAAAACCATCTTTGTCGTCTATCCCCCGGCCGAGGAACGCCGCCTCCGAGCCAAACTGCAGCTCTTTGAAATCGCCACGGTGCGCACCGGCCACAAATGGAACTCTTTTGATTTCACCCGCACCTTTGCAGAATGGATGGCCCGGGTCGAATACAAGGAGATCTATTTCGAGGAGCCGGATTCGATCTCCATGAAGCTGCACAGCGATTTTCTGCGTTACGCGGCGGATCAGCTGGCTGCCGCCCTCACCGCCGACGAGGTCGATGAGAACACCGTCGTCGCCGTCCATGGCGTGGCCAGCCTCTACGGCCTGGCCAAGGTCTCCCTGGTGCTGAAAGAGGTGGTGCGGGAGATACGCGGCCGGCTGGTGCTCTTTTTCCCGGGCGAATATGAGAACAACAATTATCG
>JAKQKF010000361.1 GCA_029560815.1 bacterium | reverse complement strand
CCGGTCCGCGTCGATGAGTTGGGGGTTGATCTGCTCTCCATCGCCGGCCACAAGCTTTACGCTCCCAAGGGCATCGGCGCCCTCTATATCCGCCGTGGCGTCACGCTCGAAAAACAGATCCATGGCGCCGACCACGAACACGATCTCCGTGCCGGCACCGAAAATGTCCTCGAGATCGCCGGACTCGGGGCCGCCTGCAAAATCGCCCTTCGGGATCTCGATGCCAATGCCACCCGCCTCGCCGGGCTCCGCGACCGGCTCTATGACGGCCTGACTGCACGACTTGATGGCCTGCAGCGCAACGGTCATCCCGTTCGTTCGCTGCCCAATACCCTCAACATCAGCTTCCATAACCTCGAAGCCAATACCATGCTGGCACAGCTCGAGGAGGTGGCCGCATCGGCCGGCGCTGCCTGCCACAGCGACAGCATCACCATCTCACCGGTACTCGAAGCGATGGGCGTGCCCACGGAATGGGCTATGGGGACCATCCGCTTTTCGGCAGGAAAAATGACTACAGAGGAGGAGATCGACCGTGCGATCGAAGCGGTTTGCCGCGTGGCAGAGGGCCTGCGGGGCGGCTCTTCTGCAGGAGGAGTTCTGCCGGCGGCCTCGACGGTCGAGTTGACCCACTACACCTTCGGCCTCGGCTGCGCCTGCAAGCTGCGGCCCCAAAGCCTCGAGAAGATTCTCGCCGGACTGCCCCGCCCGGCTGACCCGGCCCTGCTCGTCGGCGCCGAGACCAGCGACGATGCGGCGGTCTACCGCATTGATGACCAGACCGCTCTTATCGAGACCGTCGATTTTTTCACCCCCATCGTCGATGATCCATACCACTTCGGGGCCATCGCTGCGGCCAACGCCCTCAGCGATATCTACGCCATGGGCGGCGAGCCCCTCTTCGCCCTCAACCTTGTCGCCTTTCCCTCCAGCCGTCTGCCTATGGAGACCCTCGAACGCATCCTCCACGGCGCGGCCGAAAAATGCCGCGAGGCCGGCATCGATATCGCCGGCGGCCACAGCATCGACGACACCGAGCCCAAATTCGGCCTCGCGATCACCGGCCGGGTTCATCCCGGCAAAATCTGGCGCAACGTCGGCGCCCGCCCGGGGGATGCCCTGCTGCTGACCAAGCCGATCGGACTGGGCATTCTCTCTACGGCGATGAAGCGGAGGATGCTGGATAAAAGGGGGATAGAACTGGCGATCGCAACGATGAGTGAGCTCAATCGGGGCGCGATGGTGGCGGCCCGGGAGTTTGAGGTGCACGCCTGCACCGATGTGACCGGCTTCGGACTGCTGGGCCATCTGCTTGAGATGACCCGCGGCAGCCATATGGATGCGGAAATAAAATGGCGGGACGTGCCGCTGCTTGAGCAGGCGTGGGATCTGGCCGCGGCCGGCGCCCTGCCCGGCGGCTCGCAGGCCAACCTCCAGCATGTCGCTGCGATGACCGAATTCGCAGCGGACATCCCGGAAATCGCCCGGCTCCTCCTCGCCGATGCCCAGACCTCGGGGGGATTGCTCTTCGCTGTGCCCGCCGGCTTGGCCCCGGCCTTGCTGGAGAAACTGCAGACCGCCTGCCGCGGCCCGGTGGCGGTCATCGGTGTAGTTACCGGAGCGGGATCGGGCAAAATTCGCGTCAGCTAAAGCCGGCCGGAGAATCTGGTGTCATTTTAACGCCGTTCCGGCCGGTTGGCCCGGCTGCTCTGCGCGAGGCGGGTTTTATCCCTACACTACCTCGATCCGCCCCGCGTGGTCACCGACCACCTCCCCGATCACCGCCATCTTCACCCCCTCCTCGCGCCCGGTTCGCACCAGTTCAAAGGCCTTCTCCTCCGCCACGGCGATCAGCAGCCCCCCGGAGGTCTGGGGATCGCTGAGCAGCAGCCGCTGCTCGGGCGTGATCCGGTCGAGAAAATCGACGCTGGGCTGGACGTAAAGCAGGTTGGCGCGGGTGCCGGCCGGGACAAATCCCGCGGCGGTGGTGGCGATGGCCGCCGCAAAGAAGGGCACCGCGTCGAAGCGCAGCACGATCCCGGCCGCGCTCGCCTCGGCCATCTCGAGCGCGTGGCCGAGCAAACCGAATCCGGTGATATCGGTGGCAGCGTGCACCCCGATGCGCTGGCAGACCTCCGCCGCCGCGCGGTTGAGAGCCGCCATCGAGAGGCAGACCTCCGCCTCCATCTCCGGGGTGCCCTTGCCCGCTTTGAGGGCGGTGGTGATCGTGCCGGTGCCGATCGGCTTGGTCAGGATGAGCAGGTCGCCCGGCCGCGCTCCGGCATTGGTGAGGATGCGCTCGGGATGGATCAGTCCGGTCACCGCCAGGCCGTACTTGAGCTCCTGGTCGCTGATGGTGTGGCCGCCGAGGATGGGGACTCCCGCCTCGGCCGCCTTCTCATGCCCCCCCTGCAGGATGGCGGCGAGCACCTCCATCGGAAAAATATCCTTGGGAAAACCGACGATATTGAGGGCACTGAAGGGGGTGCCGCCCATGGCATAGACGTCGCTGAGCGAGTTGGCCGCCGAGATCTGGCCGTAGGTGAAGGGATCGTCCACGATCGGAGTGAAGAAATCGACGGTCTGCACCAGGGCCAGCTCGTCGGTGAGGCGGATGACACCCGCGTCGTCGGCGGTGTTATAGCCCACGAGAATGCGTGGATCGTTGGGTTTAGGCAGCTTTTCCAAAGCTGCGGCCAATTCACTTGGCGCGAGTTTGGACGCTCAGCCGGCGCATTTGACCGTTTCGGTCAACCGCCTGTGGGGGTATTCGTTCATCTGCTGCAGCTCCGTCTGAAAACTGTTTCTGGATGTAATTGACTGGCAAGTGGCCACCCGGCGCCATTCCGGCGCTTGACCGCGCCTTCCCGCTGGTGCCGCTGGAAGCTTCATCGTGCTGTTTCTGGTGCTGCCGGCGGCCAGGTCCTAATGGCCTCGTTCTTCACTGCGCCATCCGGATCGTTCCCTGCAGGGCCTGAAAGCCGTCGGTTCTGATGCAGGAGAAATGGGTGCCTTCGCGGCCCTTCAGCTGGGCGCAGCCGGTCTCCCCCGCCTTGTTCACCGCGATGAATTTGACATTGAAATCGGCCTTACCGCCGTTGACCTCGATGATGCGCCGGCAGGCCGCCTCGCAGGCTGCCTGGGGCGAGAGGCCCTGGGCCATTTTGCTGACCGTGTAAAAACTGCCGCAGGTGCGGATCACCTCCTCGCCGCGGCCGGTGGCCCCGGCGGCGCCGATCTCGTTATCGAGATAGAGCCCGGCGCCGATGATCGGCGAATCCCCGACCCGGCCCGGGATCTTGAAGGCCAGACCGCTGGTGGTGGTGATGCCGAAGAGGTCGCCGCGGTCGTCGAGGCCGAGGACGTTGATGGTTCCGGTCGGACGATAGATCTTCTTTTCACCCGGTTCCAGCCAGTCATCCTCATTCGAGAGGGCGGCCTTCCACTTGAGCCACTCCTGTCGGGAAGCCTCGGTGAGCAGGTTTTCCCCGGTGAATCCCATCTGCAGGGCGAACTGCTTCGCTCCCGCGCCGACGAGGAGGATGTGGTCGGTGCGTTCCATCACCAGGCGCGCCACCGCGCTGGGGGTTTTGATCCCCTGCAGGCCCGCCACGGCGCCGCACTGGTGAAAGGGCCCGGCCATGACGCAGGCGTCGAGTTCGACCACCCCCTCTTCGTTGGGCAGGCCGCCGTAGCCGACCGTATTGTCCTCCGGATCGAGTTCGGCGA
>JAKQKF010000353.1 GCA_029560815.1 bacterium | reverse complement strand
CCGCGGGCGGGCGCATTCGCGCCAACGCCGCCCCCGGTTTCTTTTACGGCATGCAGACCCTGCTGCAGCTGCTTCCCCCGGTAGTGGGCTCGTCCGAGCCGGTCACCGGCACAGCCTGGCGGATGGAATGCGTGACCGTCCTCGATCAGCCCCGTTTCGCCTGGCGCGGCGTGCACCTCGATGTCGGCCGCCATTTTTTCCCGGTCGAGTTCGTCAAGAAATATATCGACATGATCGCCCTCTACAAGATGAACCGCTTTCACTGGCATCTCACTGAAGACCAGGGCTGGCGCATCGAAATTAAAAAATATCCCCGGCTGATGGAGGTCGGGGCCTGGCGCAATGACGGCATCAGCGGGCCCTACGGAGGCTATTACACCCGGGAGGAGGTCCGCGAAGTGGTGGCCTATGCCGCCGAGCGGGCGATCGAGGTCATCCCCGAAATCGAGATGCCCGGCCACTCCATGGCCGCGCTCGCTTCCTACCCGCGGCTGGGCTGCACCGGCGGGCCCTACCGCGTGCAATTCAGCTGGGGGATCTTCGATGATGTCTACTGCGCCGGCAGGGACTCGACCTTTATTTTCCTCGAGGATGTGCTCCGCGAGGTGATGGATCTCTTCCCGGGGCCCTGGATCCACATCGGCGGCGATGAATGTCCCAAGACGCGCTGGAGAAACTGCCCGGACTGCCAGGCCCGCATCAAGGCGGAGGGGCTGGCGAACGAGACCGAACTGCAGAGCTGGTTCATCCGCCGCATCGAACGCTTTCTCAGTGCCAACGGCCGCCGGCTCCTCGGCTGGGATGAAATCCTCGAGGGGGGCATCGCTCCGAACGCCACGGTGATGTCCTGGCGCGGCTTTGAAGGCGGCGTCGAGGCCGCCCGCAGCGGCCACGATGTGGTCATGACTCCTCATAATTACTGCTATCTCAATTATTACCAGGGCGTGAAAACCGGCGAGCCCGCTCCGGTGGGTGAATTTCTCCCCCTTGAAAAGGTGTACGGCTTTGAGCCCGTGCCCGATGCGCTCACCTCCGGGGAGGCGCAGCATATCATCGGCGCTCAGGCCTGCCTCTGGACTGAATGGATCGCCGAATCCCGCAAGGCTGAATATATGCTCTTCCCGCGACTTTGCGCCCTGAGCGAGGTCGTCTGGAGCGAGCCTGCTCAGCGCGACTATGCGGATTTCACCCGGCGCATGGAGAGCCATTATGAACGCCTCCAGGCCGCCGATATCAATGTCCGGATCCCGCCGGCGGCCTATTTCCCCGGCACGGGAGGCGACGCCGGATTCGAGTTCCGGGAGGCCGGCGCGAGCTCCGGTGTTTTGGCCGGCGCCGGCGCCCGCATCGGAGCCGATGCCCTGCTCTGGGAAATGACCGCTGACGGCTTGAGGAGCGGAGCGGCGATCACCTTCGCCGGGCCGCAGGACATGCGGCTGCGCATTCCCTATTACAGCCTGAGCTTCGCCTACCGGACCAATCTGGCCCTCGATACCCTCTTTGTCGGTTTCAGGGATGAGGCCGGCAGGGGGTTCTATCTCCAGCTCCTGAAACGCCATACCGCCGCGACCAACACCTGGACGGCCATCACTCGCGCGCTCTCCGGTTTCAAGTCGGATGCGGGCTTTGACAGCAGCCGCGTCGTCCAGTTCGGCTTCTGGACCAACAATTCAGTCAGCGGCGCCCGCTTCCAGTTCGCCGACATCTATCTCGGTGTGCCCGCAGCCTGGCCGGCGGCCCACGCCCCGATCCTCTTTTTCAACGGCGATAATTTCAATCCCCTCTTCCGCATCAAAGGCTTCGAGAACGCGGCGGGTTCGGGCGTGGTCAACGATGCGGGCATGCGTCCCCACACCGCCGCACTGCGCTGGCTGCCTCCGGGCGACGGCAGCCCCGCTTCGGTGCGCTGGCGCTTCAACGATGCTGTCGATCTGGCCGAGGTGATCGCCGCGGACACCCTCAAACTGGCCCTCAAGGCCCCGGCCGGCTGCGACAGCCTGAAGATCGTGTTCACCGACAGCGGTCAGAAAGCGTGCAGCCTCTGGCTGACCACGGCTGATGGCCTCTTTGACGGCCAGTGGCACAGCCTGGCCCTGCCCCTGCGCCAGTTCGCAGCGGAGCCGGAATTCTCCGGCCGGTCGGTCGACCTTTTTTCATTCACCCTGCGCAGCCGCCTCGCCGGCTGCGAGGTGCTGCTTGCAGATATCTGGATCGGCCAGCCTCCCGCCTCCGCCATCAGCGGGATCGAAGAACGGACGGCTCTGGCCGCCGGTTACAGCCTCGAGCAAAATTACCCCAATCCCTTCAATCCCGTCACCACTATCAGCTACCAGCTTGCCCGGCGCGGCCGGGTGCAGCTGACCATCCATAATCTGCTCGGCCAGCGGGTCGCCACTCTGGTGGACGCGATGCAGGAGGGGGGGAGCTATCAGATGAACTGGGATGCCAGCCGCTTCGCTTCCGGGCTCTATTACTATCGCATCGAGGTGAACGGTTTTATCCGGACCCGCAAGATGGTTCTGGTGAA
>JAKQKF010000335.1 GCA_029560815.1 bacterium | reverse complement strand
GCGATGTTGAGCCAGTTCGAGAGCGACATGAAATGGGGCGAGAGCGCCCAGAGGGCGGCCGAAAGCAGGATCAGGACGATGAGGGTGCCGAACTGGCGGCCGTGCTGCAGGAAAAGGCTTTTTGCGCGCACTCAGTTTCCTCCCAAAGCGAGGTTGAGAATATTCTGCTGGGTGGCTGCGGCAGCGGACAACTCCCCGGCGATGCGCCCGCGGCACATCACCAGCACCCGGTCGCTCATGCCGATGATCTCCGCCAGCTCGGAGGAGATCATCAGGATGGCCGCGCCATCGGCCGCAAGCTTGTTCATGAGCTGGTAGATCTCCACCTTGGCCCCGACGTCGATGCCGCGGGTGGGTTCGTCGAAAAGGAGGATCTTCGACTCGGAGCAGAGCCACTTGCTCATCACTACTTTCTGCTGGTTGCCGCCGCTCAGGAAGCGGACCTGCTGCCCGAGCCCGGGGGTGCGGATGCGCAGTTTTTCGACAAAGTCGGAGGCCGCAGCGCCCTCCTGAGCACGGCGTACCCAGCCCAGCCGCGAAAAGTTGTGCAGACTCGGCAGACAGATGTTCGCCCGGACCGAAAGATTCAGAACCAGTCCCTGGCTCTTGCGGTCTTCGGTGAGATAGCCGATGCCCTGGCGGATGGCGTCGCGGGGGGTGCCGATTTTAGCCGGCTTGCCGCCGACAAAAATCCGGCCGCTGTCAATGGGGTCGGCCCCGAAAAGAGCCCGCGCCAGCTCGGTCCGGCCGGACCCCAACAGACCGGCGATACCCACCACCTCGCCGCGGCGCAGGGTGAACGAGATATCCTCGAGCGCACCGCGGCGGCAGAGATGTTCCACCCGCAGCGCCTCCGCACCCGGATCGACCCGCACCTTGGGGAAATGCTCCTTCAGCTCGCGGTTGACCATCAGGCGGACCAGCTCTTCGCGCGAGGTACCGGCAATCGGACGAGTCTCGATATATTTGCCGTCGCGCAGGACCGTGACGCGCTCCCCGATCTCGAATATCTCCTCCATGCGGTGGGAGATATAGATGACCGCCACCCCTCGTTTGGTCAGGCGGCGGATCAGGGCGAAGAGTTCTGCAATCTCCTGACCGGTCAGGGCCGATGTGGGCTCATCCATGATCAAGATGCGGGCATTAAGCGAAAGCGCCCGCGCCACCTCCACCATCTGCTGCTGCGCCACGCTCAGCTCCTGCACACGCCTGCGTCCATCGATGCCGGCATTGAGTTCGTCGAGGAGGGCCTGGGCGTCGGCGACCAGCCTTTGTTGATCGATCAACCCGGTGCGGCGCCGCGGCTCACGGCCGAGAAAGATATTTTCCGCGGCGGTCAGGGAGGGTACCAGATTGAGTTCCTGATAGATGACGGCGATGCCCAGCTCCTGCGCCCGGCGCGGGGTTTCGATCCGCACCCCGACGCCGTCGAGCAGGATCTGCCCGCTGCTGCGCGGGTAGGCGCCGCTGAGAATCTTGACCAAAGTCGATTTGCCCGCGCCGTTCTCCCCGAGCAGCACATGCACCTCGCCCGCCCGCAGATCGAAACGGACGTCGTCGAGGGCCACCACACCGGGAAAAACCTGGCCGATGTGGCGCATTTCCAGTATGGGGTGGTCGTTCATCAGGCGAACTTTCGCATATGAACAATGGTGCTGCGAGCGGCGCTGTCGGCATCCGGCAGGGGCAGGATCTCGGCGGAGAGCCAGCCGCGATAGCCGGCACGGTCCAGGGCCTCAATGACTGCGCCAAAGTCGATGTGGCCGGCATCGGGATGCCAGCGGTTGGAGTCGGCGATGTGAAAATGAAATATCCGCTCTCCGGCCATACTGATGCTTTGGGTCATGGAGGGCTCTTCGATATTCATATGAAAGGTGTCAAGCAGCAGCCCGACATTCTCCAGCTTGAGGAGGTCGAGAAAGCGCAGCCCCGCATCGACGGTGTTGATGAATCCGGTCTCGTAGCGGTTGATCGGCTCGATGGCGAATTTCTGTTCGGGATGCCCTCCGGCGATGTCCTGCACCGCTCCCAGGATCAGCTCCTCCGCCTCGGCAGCGGCCAGAGCGCCGGCCGACCTGCCGCGGATCAGTCCGATGATGAGTACGGCCCCCAGTTTCTGCGCCAGCGGCACATGGGCGTGCATGCGCGCAACCGCCCGCGCGCGCACCGTCCGGTCCGGATCGGTGAAAGAGAGCCCCTCCTCCCCGAAAGCCTGACCGGTGCCGATGGCCGGTACCGGCAGCCCGGCGGCATCGAGGGCCGACAGCACCCGGCCGCGGTCGAGCAGACCGGGATCGCGGATGGCCAGCTCGACGCCGTCGTAGCCGAGGGCCTTGATCCGGCCCAGGTCCTCCTCCAGCCCGCCGCGATAGACCATCGCCGCAAACGAAGCGGGCTGGAGCGAAAAGACGATGCTCAAACGAAAACGCATCAGAGTCCCATCTTCTGAATGCTGTAGATCGGCCGCCAGCCCGGCGAAAAGGGCTCTTTGAGATAGGGTTCCATCTCCGCCGCGGTCCGCATGGTGGTCTTTTCCAGCGGCGGCAGCTGGCCCGGAGGAAAGGCCGCGAGGATCTCGTCGTTGATCAGGGTCAGATAGGAGAGGATCGCCGCGATCGTGCGTTTGGCTTTTTGCGCGCTGCCGATGGTCGGCCGGCCGACCACTCCTTCGGGCACCGAGGCCAACTCGATCGGAGAGTGGCCCTGGCCCTCACTCCAGCGGCTCGGGCGGGCAAAGGGATCGACCGC
>JAKQKF010000331.1 GCA_029560815.1 bacterium | reverse complement strand
GTCACTTGCGGGCCTGTACCTCGAGCCGGCCCTGCACCGCTTTTTTGAAATACTCGCCGCCGGTGGTGAGCTCGTAATTCCAGTTCCTGAGCAGGCTCGGGCCCCATTCGGGGTCAAAAACCCAGACCACCCAGCTGATCCCCTTGCCCTCCAGATAGCCGATGATCTCGTCACCGTAATGCCCTGGATTATCTCCCTTGATGTTCGGATTTTCAAAATAACCGAATTCAGTTGCCACGATCGGGTACTGGCCCGACGCAAAACCGAACGCCTCCTCCCACTTGGGCGGCCAGGGCTCTGAACGCTTGAAAGGATAGGGGTGTGTGACGTAGCCGATGCCCTCTGCAGCGACAGGCTCCTCGCGCAGCGGGGTCAGATCATACGCCCAGTCGAACCCGGCGACGAGGGGAATGGTCTCCTGGTCGTGAGCGCGGATGATGGTGATCATGGTCTCGTTGAGCTTTTTCCAGTCGGCCCATGAGCATGGCCCGAGCTGACCACGGTAGGTGGTGGGCTCATTGAAAAGCTCGTAAAAGGCGACGGTGTTGTGGCCAGCAAAGTGGCGGGAGATCTTGCGCCAGAACTCATAGGTCTCCGCTTTGGAGGTAATATACATCGGATCCTGAAAGACTTCCGTCTGGAGGTTGCCGATGGAATGCCAGTCGATCATCACATACATCCCCAGATCAGTGCACCATTCAACCGCTTCGTCGAGCAGCTTGATATACTTCTCCGGCGTGCGCTCCCGCCAGGCAATCGGGTGGACCGGAATACGGACGACGTTGGGATTCAGCTCCTTCACCTTCTCGAAATGAGCCTTGCCCCAGTGGCTCTGGCGCTCCACCTTGTCCGGGTCGGAGATGGCGACGCCGCGGAAGAGCACCGTGCTGCCCTGGGGATCGACGAACTTGTTGCCCTGGACTCTGATGAGTGGAAGCACTTTGGCTTTCGGATTGGGCTTTCTGAATTGGGGAGGAGCATCCTGGAACCACGGACGGGCCTCCTGAGCGATGAGGGCCGAAAAACTGAACAACAGTGCGAGGAGCGTAATGCTTTTCAGGTTTTTCATGGAATCTCACTCCTTTGTCTTGGGTTAGTGTAGTGAAAATTAGCCAAACAAGGCAAGGAAAACAAGCGGATTTTATGCACAACGCCCTATATTTGCCTTGACGGTATGGCTGGATTGCGCTATATTTCATTAACACGTCCGGACCGGGCTTTTTTCTGCAGGCATAGTCGTTCCAGGACTTTGGCTCGCATTCGCTTGAACGCTCCCGCGCGATTGTTCGACACCGGTGCGCAAGACCAAACCACATTGAGCGCGAGACAGTAGCGGCCGACATGCCGGATGGATTGAGTCAGGAAGGTGATCAATCTGAGCCCCGCCGTAACGCGGCGTATCGGCGGCTGGTTATTTTGGGGAGGGAAAAGGTATGGCTGAACTGCAGTCACCGGCAGGGATTAAAAATGTAATCATCGACGGCAAATCACTGCAGCTGCCTCAGGTGATCGCTGTTGCACGCTTCGGTGCACATGTCGAAATTGCGCCTGCCGCCAGCGAACGCATGGCGCGTTCACGCGGCGTAATCGATGAAGCGGCATCGAGCGGTGTGAAGATCTATTCAGTGACGACCGGCTATGGCGAAAATGCTGACATTTTGCTTACAGCCGAGCAAGCGCTCTGCAAGGAGATGAATCTGCTCAGGTCGCACGCAGCGGGGGGAGGGGAGTACCTGCCGGAAGATGTCGTCAGAGCCATCATGCTGACCACACTGAACAAATTTGCAACCGGCGAATGCGGCATCACACCCGCTATCGCCCGGACGTTTGCCGACATGCTCAATGCGAGGGTCTATCCCTGCGTTCCGGAAAGCGGTTCACTGGGTGCAAGCGGAGACCTGATACCCTGTGCCCACATCGCCCTGGTGGTCGTCGGGGATGAATCCGGCCAGGCTTTTATCAAGTCCGGAGCCAATCTGGAGATCATTTCGGGGGCCGCGGCCATGCAAAAAGCGGGCATAGCCCCGGTCAATCCCTCATTCAAAGATGGCCTCTCCATGATCAATGGCAACACCTATTCATCCGGATTGCTTTCCATCGCACTTTACGATTCGATTGTACTTATGAAATCGATGCTCATCATTGCCGCGCTGACTGCCGATGCCAGAGGCGCAGCGATGGAAGCATTCGATCCCAGCCTTTTTGAAGCGGACAGAGCGAGCGGTGAAGCCATTGTGGCTGCCGCCATCAGCGAGCGGCTGGACGGCTCCGGGTTAACCATGGCGCGCGGTCATAATGAATACTCCCTGCGTACCATGCCGCAGTGGCATGGGGCGGAATATGATGATATCCTGAGTATTTTACCTCTCCTGGAGGCTCAGATCAATCGCTGTTCGGATAATCCCATCGTCCGTCCCGATGCGACCCAGCGTATCGATTTTCAGGTGAAGGATGCCGGTAAATTTCAGGGCTCCGCACTCGCCAAAAACGCGGATATTCTCATCAATTCATTGACGACCCTGGCCAACATCTCGAACATGAGAGCGCACCATCTCATGAACGACAAGATGAATGGCGGGCGCTTTCCGAGATTCCTGGCGCCGGATGCCGGCGCCAACAGCGGATTGATGATCTATCAATACCGGGGCTCGGCTGAATACCTGCGACTCTCCTCCCTGGGACGGTTCAGCGTCCAGTCCACAGCCACCAGCGCATGGACGGAGGATGTTGTCTCCAACAGCGGCCTTGCCTGCCTCTACGCCTGGAAGGCCTCCCAATGGGCCCTGCCGGTCGCCGCGATCGAAATGATCGCTGCTGCGCAGGCGATCGACCTGATCAACGGGCAAAAACAGTGCAGCCCGAAAAATCAAAAACTCTACCAGATGATAAGAGCCCGGATCCCCTTCCTTCGTGAAGACAACATTTCAGCCTATACCCTCATCAATGCAGCCGCGGAGATGATCAAAGCCGGGCAGCTGCTGGAGCAGGACCAGCAGTGGTGATACCCTGGCGGCTTTTCCCCGGCGGCTTTGACAAAGCCGCCGGGAGAGGCTGGCGCTCACTTGGGGCGGACAGAGTCGCGGAAGGATTCAGGATGCGGTGCGTCAGGATTTGCGACGCAGGGTTTTACGGGTCGGTTCGGCAGTCAGGGGATCCTCTGGCCAGGGGTGCCTGGGATAGCGGGCGCGCATCTGCCTGCGTATTTCCGGGTAGAGTTTCAGCCAGAAACTGCGCAGGTCCTGGGTGACCGCCAGAGGCCGTGCGGCCGGAGAGAGCAGATGGAGGGTGACCGGCACCTCTCCGTTGCCGACGCGGGGGGATTCGGTCAGGCCGAAGAGCTCCTGGAGTTTGACGGCGAGTACGGGTGTGCCCGCAGCGGAGTAATCGATGGCGATGCGCGAGCCGCTGGGGACAGTGAGGTGGTCCGGGGCAAGCCGTTCCAGTTCCCTTTGCTGTCTGGCGGTCAAGCGTGCGCGCAGGAGCCCGGCCAGGACCAGTTTCTGCAGCTGCTCCAGCCGGGTCATGCCGGCAAGGTGGGGCATCAGCCAGTCCTCGAGTCCGGCCAGCAGCGCTGCGTCATCGAAGCCGGGCCAATCCGGCATGAAACGCCGAACCCATTCAGCGCGGGCGCGAAAGCGCTGCGCCTCCGGCACCCACGGCAGCGCATGCAGGCCGGTGCGGCGAATCCCCTCGGTCAATGCGGCCGCTGCCGAAAGCGGCGCCGGCGCCACCTCCACCTCCTCCACTACCAGGGCCTCCAGGCGGGTGACCCGCCGGGCCTTGACCCGCCCCTCGCGGCTATCCCAGACCACCTCATCGGTTCTAACAAGTTGGTCCGCAAAGGCGCTGCCGAGCTGCTCCCGGTTCAGGGGGGCCGCCAGATAGATCCGGCCGTCAGCAGCGGCGGCGTCCGCATCGGCGATGGCGAGAAACTCTTCGCAGGCGAGGGGGTCGGCCTCCGGCAGTGCGGCCGAGGTGCCATGGCTCATCAGGTAGACGCCGGGACGGTCGGACCGCCTGCGGGCGACTCGGTCGGGATAAGCCCACGCGACGAGCGGACCGGCCTCGACCCCGGTTATGGCATCAGCGGCGATTCCGGCCAGATCGCACAATCGGCGGCGCTGCGCCTCAATGCGCTCATTGGCGCTCCGATGCCGGTCCAGAGCGTCGAGATGGACCCTGAGGTCGATCTGCCCGCGCCCGCCACCCGCCGCACCGCCCTCCTCGAGCAGGGCGGCCAGAGCGCAGGCAGCCGCACCCCAGCCGGCCGCGCGGGCTTTAAGGATCATATGGCTGAGGCGGGGATGGAGCGGCAGGGTGGCCATGGCGCGGCCATGGGCAGTGAGCGCGCCACTCTCTTCCATCGCACCCAGGCGGACCAGCAGCTCGCAGGCGCGGGCCAGGCTGGCCTCCGGCGGGGGATCGATGAAAGCGAGCCCCCTGCCTGACGGATCGCCCCACAGGGCAAGATCGAGGGCGAAATGGGCCAGATCGGCGGTGCGGATCTCGGCGAGAGGAAACTCGGGCAGCAGGCTGTGTTCATTCTCGCTCCAGAGGCGGAAGCAGAGTCCGGGGGCGGTCCGGCCGGCGCGCCCCCGGCGCTGGTCCGCCTGGGCGCGGCTCACCGGCACGGTGACCAGGGCGGACATGCCGCGGCGCGGATCAAAGCGTAAAGTGCGCGCCAGACCGCAGTCCAGGACCATGCGCACGCCGGGAATGGTGAGGCTGGTCTCGGCGATGCTGGTTGACAGAATCACCTTGCGGGCGCCTTCAGGCGCGGGTGCCAGAGCCGCCTCCTGCAGCCGCGGCGGCAGATCGCCGTGCAGCGGACAGATCAGCAGACCCGCCGGCGCGCGTTCGAGCAGCAGCGTCTCGACCTGCCTGATTTCGCGCATGCCGGGGAGGAAAACCAGCAGGTCGCCCTCGCCGGCGGCAAGTGCCCGCCCAACCCCCTGCACGGTGCGCTGCTCCAGGGACTTGCCGGGCGCAGGAGAGCTGTAAATGGTCTCCACCGGCCAGGCGGCCGCCTCTCCGGTGATGACCGGGGCGTGCGGCAGCAGGCCGGCGAGGGCGACCCCGTCGAGGGTGGCCGACATGATCAGCAGGCGCAGATCCTCGCGCAGATGATCCTGGACGTCGAGAGTCAGGGCAAGGCCAAGATCGGCATGCAGGCTGCGCTCATGAAATTCATCAAAGATCACCAGGCCGGCCTCCGGCAGCTCCGGGTCGGCCTGCAGCATGCGGGTGAGAATGCCCTCGGTCACCACCTCGATGCGCGTCTCCCGGCTCACGGCGCTGGTGCCGCGGATGCGATACCCCACCCTTCGCCCCACCTCTTCGCCCAGCTGCAGCGCCATAAACTCGGCGGCGCGCCTTGCCGCCAGCCGCCGCGGCTCGAGCATGATTATCTTTTTACCCCCCAGCCATGGGCACGCGAGCAGGGCCAGGGGTACCCGCACGCTCTTGCCCGCCCCGGGCGGTGCACTCAGGACCACCCGGCGCGCTGCTGCCAGGGCATCTTGCAGCACAGGGAGCTCTTTTTCGATGGCAAATGTAATAGTCATGACCGGCCAAAGAATTTAAACCGTTGTTCGCCCTCTAAAATAGACAAATTATCGCTTCCGGACAATTAAAAACGCTGCCGCTGCGCTCCCCGCGTGTGCGCCCGCCGCCATTTATCTTCTTGATTGTTTAACCGATATATAGTAAATTGATTGTTAAATTTGTATATAATCAAGACTGACAGAAGGCCCCATGAATATCGATATCAAGAGCAGAATCAAGGATCACGAGGAGCGCATTGCCGCTCTGCGGAGGTCCCTTTGACATTGAGACCAAGGAAAACGAAAAGGCTGCGCTCGAGGAAAAGATAACCCAACCCGGTTTCTGGGACGACAATGAGACTGCACAGCAGGTCATGCGCGACATCTCCGAACGGCGCAACTGGATCGAGACCTGGCAAAATCTGGCCCGGAAAGCAGCCGATTTTCGCGACCTGTATGAACTCGCCGAGAGCGAGTCGGATGAAAGCGTGCTCAAGGATCTGGAATCCGAGAGCGATGCGCTGGAAAAAAGCGTCGCCGACCTCGAATTCCGCAAGATGCTCGGCGGGCCCGGCGACGACAAGAGCGCCATCCTCACCATCCACCCCGGCGCCGGCGGCACCGAGTCGCAGGACTGGGCGCAGATGCTGATGCGCATGTATCTGCGCTGGATCGAGCGCGAGGGCTATGAATCGGACATCCTTGATCTTCAGGACGGCGACGAAGCCGGCATTAAAAGCGTCTCGATCGAAGTCAAGGGACCCTACGCCTATGGACATCTCAAAGCCGAAGCCGGCGTCCACCGCCTGGTGCGCATCTCCCCCTTCGACGCCAACAAGCGCCGTCACACCTCCTTCGCTTCGGTCTTTGTCTACCCCGAAGTCGACAGCTCGATCGAGGTGGAGGTGGACGAAAAAGAACTGCGCATCGACACCTATCGTTCGAGCGGGGCCGGCGGCCAGCACGTCAACAAGACCAGCTCGGCCATCCGCATCACCCACATCCCGACGGGCATTGTGGTCTCCTGCCAGAACGAGCGCTCGCAGCACCGCAACAAGGATTCGGCGATGAAGATCCTTATGTCCCGTCTCTATCAGCTCAAACTCGAGGAGCAGCAGGCCAAAATGGCCAAACTGGAGAGCACCAAGCGCGACATCGCCTGGGGCAGCCAGATCCGCTCCTATGTCTTTCATCCCTACAACATGGTCAAGGACCACCGCACCGACCATGAGACCAGCAACATCCACTGGGTGATGGACGGCGACCTCAACGATTTCATCCGCGCCTATCTGATGGAATTCGGCCAGGCGGGAGGCAAATAAGGTGGAAGTGAGGACATGCGTTTGCTGCAGCGGCCGATCCGGAGGGGCGCAGGCCCCAGGCCGGGACGGCAGGAGCGGACGGAAACACCTTCCTGCGCGAGGAGCCCGCTAATGCGGCCGACACGAGCTGAGATCAACCTCGGGGCAATTGCTTTCAATCTGCAGGGCATCCGCCGGCAGGTGGCCCCGGCCGGCATCATGGCGGTGGTCAAGGCGGACGCCTACGGCCATGGCGCTCTCCAGGTCAGCCGGGTCGCCCTCGAGGAGGGAGCGAGCTATCTCGCCGTAGCCGTCATCGATGAGGCGATCGCTCTGCGCAAGGCCGGCATCGAGGCACCCCTCCTGGTCTTCGGCGGCTTCAGCCATGAGGATGCCCGGCTCTTCGTCGACTGGGAACTCGATGCGACCGTCTTTGACCGGCAGGGGCTGGCCCTGATCAGTCAGGCCGCCCGGAAACGGAACCGGCCGGTGCGCGTCCACGTCAAGGCCGACACCGGCATGGGCCGGCTCGGAGTCGATTTCCGCGAAGCCGTGCCCATTATCGAGATGGTGCGCAACACTGAGGGCGTGGAACTTGTCGGCCTCTATACCCATTTTGCCACCTCCGATGCCCTTGACAAGAGCTATGCCAACCTCCAGCTCCTGCGCTATAAAAGCCTGATCGACGAGCTCGAGAGCAAGGGCATCCGCATCCCGCTCAAGCATACCGCCAACAGCGGCGCGATTCTGGACATGCCGGGGAGCTGGTTCGATCTGGTGCGGCCGGGAATCATGATGTACGGCCACTATCCCTCGGCGGAGACGACCGGGAGCGTCGAGATCCACCCGGCGATGAGCTTCAAGACCGCCGTCATCCAGGTCAAACAGATCGAGCGCGGGCAGAGCGTCAGCTATGGCCGCACGCTCATCGCCGACCGGCCGATGACTATCGCCACCCTGCCGGTCGGTTATGCCGACGGCTACAACCGCCTGCTCAGCAACCGCGGCGAGGTGCTGATCCGCGGCCGGCGCTTCCCGGTGGCCGGGCGGGTCTGCATGGATCTGATCATGGCCGCCGCCGGCGCCGGGGATGAGATCAGGGCCGGCGACGAGGTCGTCCTCTTCGGCCGCCAGGGGGATGAAGAGATCAGCGTCGCCTCGATCTGCGAACTGCTCGGCACCATCCCCTATGAAGTGACCTGCTGGATCTCCAAACGGGTGCCGCGGGTTTATATGCACAGTGATGATTACCTTTGAGGAATTATGGAATACCAGGAAGAATTGAATGATCTGATGAAGGTGCGCAGGGCCAAGCTCGCCCGGCTGCAGGAGATGGGGATTAACCCTTTCACCTACACCTTTGAGCGCACCCATACAGCGCAGCAGCTCCTTGACCGCTTTGAAGAGTTGGAGGAGAAGAGCGTGGCCGTGGCCGGACGGGTCATGGCCCTGCGCAGCATGGGCAAGGCCGCCTTTGCCCATATCGCCGACAGCTCGGCCCGCATCCAGATCTACGTCCGCCGCGACCAGGTCGGCGAAGCGGCCTATGAGATTTTCGATCTCACCGACATCGGCGATATCGTCGGCATCACCGGCACCGTCCACAAGACCCGTACCGGCGAGATCACCATCTTTGCGCAGAAATTCGAGCTGCTCACCAAGAGCCTGCGTCCGATGCCGGTGGTCAAGGAACGCGTCGAGGAGGGGCAAACGGTGACCTACGACGCCTTCGCCGACACCGAACTGCGCTACCGCCAGCGCTACCTCGACCTGATGGTCAATCGTGATGTGCGCCACTCCTTCGTCACCCGTTCGCGCATCATCACCGTCATGCGCCGCTATCTCGATGGCAAGGGCTATCTGGAGGTCGAGACCCCGGTGCTGCAGCCTCTCTACGGCGGCGCAGCGGCGCGGCCTTTCATCACCCATCACAACGCTCTCGACATGACCCTCTATCTGCGCATCGCCGATGAACTCTATCTCAAGCGCCTCATCGTCGGCGGTTTCGAGGGGGTCTATGAGATCAGCAAGGATTTCCGCAACGAAGGGATCGACCGCTCGCACAATCCCGAGTTCACCATGATGGAGCTTTATGTCGCCTACGAGGACTATCATTTCATGATGAACTTGGTCGAGGAGATGGTCGGCACCATCGCCGGGGAGGTATGCGGCGGGACCCGGATCACCTACCAGGGGCAGGAGCTCGATTTCACCCCGCCCTGGCCGCGCGTCAGGATGTTCGAAGCCCTGCAGCGCTATGCCGGGATGGATCTTTACGGCAAGAGCCGTGACGAGCTCTACGCCGCCGCCAGGGAGCTGCACTGCGAGGTTGAGCCCCATATGGAGAGCGGCAAGATCCTCGACGAGATCGTCAAGGAGAAGGTAGAGCCCCACTTCATCCAGCCCACCTTCCTGTGCGACTATCCGGTCGAGCTTTCACCCCTGGCCAAACGCCACCGCGATGACCCCAAACTGGTCGAACGCTTCGAAGCCTTTGTCGCGGGCCGGGAAATCTGCAACGCCTTCTCCGAGCTCAACGATCCGCTCGACCAGCGCGGCCGGTTCGAACAGCAGATGAAAGCCAAGGCGGCCGGCGATGAGGAGGCCCAGATGCTGGATGAGGATTTCCTGCGCGCCCTCGAGCACGGCATGCCGCCGACGGCAGGACTCGGCCTGGGTATCGACCGCCTGGTGATGCTGCTTACCGACGCTGCCTCGATCCGGGACGTCATCCTCTTCCCGACCATGCGGCCGGAGCTTTAGCCTATGAATTACGAACTCTTCATCGCACTGCGCTACCTCAAATCCAAGCGCAAGACCGGTTTTATTTCGCTGATCACCTATATCTCCATCGCCGGCGTGATGATCGGCGTGGCGGCCCTGATCATCGTCCTCTCGGTGATGAACGGCTTTGAGAAGGAGGTGCGCTCGCGCTTCATCGGCGTCGACGCCCACCTCCATGTCCGCACCTTTCACGACCGCGGTATGGAAAACTGGCCGGGGATTGAGAAACAGATCAGCGGTCACCCCGAGATCCAGGCCACTTCGCCCTACATCTTTAACAAGGGGCTGGTCAAATCGCGCGAACAGACCACCGGCATCCTGGTACGCGGTATCGATCCGGAGAGCGCGGTCAAGGTGACCGAGATCGGCAAGAACATGGTCTATGGTGTTCTCAATGTCGGGCCGGTCGAAAGCGAGGGAGAAACCACCCTCCCCGGCGTCATCCTCGGCTTTAATCTCGCCGATAAGCTGGTGGTCACCCTCGGCGACAAGATCACCATCGCCAGCTTCGCCAACGTCGCCCAGTTCGGCCAGATGCCGCAGATGATGCAGTTCCGCGTCACCGGCTATTTCCAGACCGGTCTGTTCGAGATCGATGACAACTTTGCCTATATCTCGATCGAGTCGGCGCAAAGGCTCTTCCACATGGGCGACAAGGTCAACGGCCTCGAGATTCGCCTCGACGATTATGAAAAGGCCGAGATCGTCGCCAAGCGCATCACCGACCAGCTCGGCTATCCCTATCGGGTGGTCACATGGCAGGATATGAACCCCAATCTCTTCGCCTGGATGAAGATCGAAAAATGGGCGGCCTTCGTCATCCTCAGCCTGATCATCATGGTCGCCGCTTTCAATATCATCAGCACCCTGATTATGATGACCATGGAAAAGACCAAGGAGATCGGCATCCTCAAATCGATGGGAGCGACCACCGGCAGCATCCGCCGCATCTTCACCTTCGAAGGGCTCTTTGTCGGCGTGGTCGGCACCATCCTCGGCAACCTCGTCGGCTACGGCCTCTGCTGGGCGCAGCAAAGCTACAAGCTATTCGCCCTCCCCTCCGATGTCTATATCATCAGCTGGCTGCCAGTGCTCATGAAATGGGGCGATTTTTTCGCGATCAGCATCGCAGCCGTGCTGATCACCTTTCTCGCTTCGGTCTACCCCGCGGCTCATGCGGCCAAACTGGATCCTGTGGAAGCCCTGCGCTATGAATAAAATAATCCTGCAAACCCAGAATCTTCACAAGGTCTACTCCACCGGCCGCTCGGACAGCCTGGAGGTCCTCAAGGGCATCGATCTGGCGATCGCCGGCGGCGAGATCATCACCATCATCGGTCCCTCCGGCGTGGGCAAGTCCACCCTCCTCCATCTGATCGGCGGTCTGGACCGGCCGAGCCAGGGACGGGTGCTGATCGACGGCGAGGATATTTCGGATTATGATGACACCCGGCTGGCCGGATTTCGCAACCGCACTATCGGCTTTGTCTTTCAGTTCCATCACCTGCTGCCCGAGTTCACCGCTCTCGAGAATGTGATGATGCCGGGGCTGATCGCCGGCCATGACAAGCCGGTCCTGCAGGAGCGAGCCCTGGCGCTGCTCGACCGTGTCGGTCTGGGCGGACGCATCAAACACCGCCCCAAGGAACTCTCCGGCGGCGAACAGCAGCGGGTGGCGGTGGCGCGCGCCCTGATCAATTCGCCCCGGCTCCTCCTGGCCGATGAACCCTCCGGCAATCTCGACACCGAATCGGCCAATTCGCTGCATGACATGCTCTGGGAGGTGAGCCGGCAGCTCCACCAGACCCTGGTCGTGGTGACCCATAACCGCGATCTGGCCGATCGCTCCGACCGCATCATCGAACTCTATAATGGCCGTATAAAAAACATCACCAGCAACCAGAGCAATAAAACCATTTGATATTTAAGGTCAAGTTGATTATTTTTAGAAAGAATGGCACAGGGTTTGTATATTCAACCGATGAAGATCAAAGCCCGGCCTACTACTTTTCATAAGTTGTTGTTTTCCTAATCGTTCAATTGTTTGTCAGATGGTCCGACCGGGCCCGGCTTGTCATCAATCGCGGACAGATGTCTCAATCGAGGCCGATCGCGATAAAAATGGAATCGATAGCACGGTCTCCTGTGTTGCAGGAGTAAAGGGAGAAAGAACAAGCAATTGATACGTCAGAGAGGCTGGAGTCACCCCCATGAAAAATAACTTTTCAAGTCGCGTACAGATGGTCATCCAGTTTGCACGAGATGAAGCACTCCGACTTGGACATGACTATATCGGCACGGAGCACCTGCTGCTTGGGCTGATCCGTGAAGGCGAGGGCGTCGCCGTCGAAATCCTGCATGCCCTCGGCTGCGACCTCGAAGAGATCCGCGCCGCCCTCGAAGAGGCCGGACGGATCGCCGGCGACACCATGACCGTCGGCAACATCCCCTTCACCAAGCGCGCCGAAAAAATCCTCAAGAACGCCTATATGGAGGCGGACCATAACAAATCCGACATCATCGGCACCGAACACCTCCTCCTCGCCCTGGTCAAGGAGAAAGAGGGACTGGCCGCGCAGATCCTCAAAAGCTTCGGCGTGACCTATGAAGCGGTGACCGAGGAGCTCGAGCGCATCCTCCAGGGATCGGCCAATGCCGCAGCCCAGAGCGAGTCCCAGCAGCAGAAATCCCAGACTCCGGCCCTCGACCACTTCGGCCGCGACCTGACCGAACTGGCACGCCGCGGCGAGCTCGATCCGATCATCGGCCGTGAAAAAGAGATCCAGCGCGTCGCCCAGATCCTCAGCCGCCGCAAGAAGAACAATCCCGTCCTCATCGGCGAACCCGGCGTCGGCAAAACCGCCATTGCCGAGGGGCTGGCGCTGCGCATCATCGAAAAAAAGGTGCCGCGCATCCTTCATAACAAGCGCGTCATCACCCTCGATCTCGGGGCGATCGTCGCCGGCACCAAGTACCGCGGCCAGTTCGAAGAACGCATGAAGGCGATCCTGAACGAGCTGGTCAAGACCCGCGACGTCATCCTCTTCATCGATGAGCTCCATACCATCGTCGGCGCGGGCGGGGCTTCCGGCTCCCTCGACGCCTCCAATATGTTCAAGCCGGCCCTATCGCGCGGCGAACTGCAGTGCATCGGCGCCACCACCCTCGACGAGTTCCGCCAGTACATCGAGAAAGACGGCGCCCTCGAACGCCGCTTCCAGAAAGTGATCGTCGATCCCCCCAGCCTCGATGAGACTTTCGCCATCGTCAAGGGGCTGCAGAGCCGCTATGAGGCGCATCACCGCGTCCGCTATACCGAAGAGGCGATTCGCGATATCGTCAAGCTCTCGGATCGTTACATCACCGACCGCTTTCAGCCCGACAAGGCCATCGATGTCCTCGATGAGACCGGCGCCCGCGTCCACCTTGCCAATATCGTCGTCCCGCGCGACATCAGCGATCTGGAAGAGCAGGTCAAACGCGTCCGCGCCGAAAAGGACCAGGTGGTGCGCTCCCAGAATTTCGAAAAGGCGGCCGTCCTGCGCGACCGCGAGAAACAGCTCCTGCGCGATCTCGAGGCGAGCAAGAAACGCTGGAACGACGAACAGGACTCCGCCTACGCTAAAGTGAGTGAAGAGGATGTCTCCGAAGTGGTTTCGATGATAACCGGCATTCCGGTGCAACGCGTGGCCCAATCCGAATCCGACCGGCTGCTCACCATGGGTACCGCCCTCAAGAAGCGGATCGTCGGCCAGGATCCGGTCATCGACATCCTCAGCCGCGCCATCCAGCGCACCCGCGCCGGGCTCAAGGATCCAAACCGCCCCATCGGCTCCTTCATCTTTTTAGGACCGACCGGGGTCGGCAAGACCCAACTCGCCAAGGAACTCGCCGCCTACCTCTTCGAGAGCGAGGATGCCCTGATCCGTATCGACATGTCGGAGTTCATGGAAAAGTTCTCCGTATCCCGGCTCACCGGCGCGCCTCCGGGCTATGTCGGTTATGAAGAGGGCGGGCAGCTCACCGAAAAGGTGCGCCACCATCCCTATTCGGTGGTCCTCTTTGACGAAATCGAAAAGGCGCACCCCGATGTCTTTAACATCCTGCTCCAGATCCTGGATGAAGGCCATCTCACCGACAGCCTCGGGCGCAAGGTCGATTTCCGCAACACCGTGCTGATCCTGACCAGCAACATCGGCGCCCGCCAGATCAGCAGGGGCGGCTCCCTCGGCTTCAACAAGAGCGACGAGGAGACCGATTATGAATCGATGCGGGAGCGCCTGATCGAGGAGGTCCGGCATGTCTTCAATCCTGAATTCCTTAATCGCGTCGACGACATCGTCGTCTTCCGGCAGCTCAACCGCGGTGACATGCTCGCCATCGTCGACATCGTCATCGCCGAGATGCTCGGCAAAGTCGCGGACCGCAACATCAGCATCGAGCTGACCAAAGGGGCCAAGGAGTTCATCGCGGAGCGCGGCTTCGATCCGATGAACGGCGCCAGGCCGCTCAAACGGACCATTCAGCGCCACGTCGAGGATGCCATCGCCGAAGAACTGCTCAAGGGCCATTTCGGCGACGGCAGTATCATCCGCGTGCGCAAGAAAGGCGACGGCCTCGATTTTATCGATGCCCGCGAACTCGCCGGGAGCGTCGAAGGCGACGAAAACCAGGGCACCCAGGCGCTCGAGCCCTGATCCCGCGCCACTCCTTTCCATAAAAAAAGCCCTCTTTCTTGCGAAAGAGGGCTTTTTTTATTGCCGTGGAGCAGCCGGGACTATTTGGCTATCTTGTATTTGGTGCTGGCCGGGACCAGATCATTGAGCTTCATCCCGTTGACCACTGCGAACTTTTCCAGATCGGTCGAGGGAACGCCATTGGCCGCCAGAAGGGTCGAAAGGGTCGTCGAATTCTTGCCGTTCTGAACCTTGAGTACCTTGGGCGCAACGTTGATCCTCTTCGCGTCAGTCAGGTTGTTAAACCGCCCGACCGCGTTCGCAAAGGTGTTGTACCAGGTGGAGAGAGCATTGGGAGCCGAAATCCCGTGGAAGATATAAACGTCGTTCCCCTTCTGGATGAAGTAGGAGAGCACACCCAGGGTGTCAGTCTGCGAGATGATCCGGCTCTGCACCCGCTGTGTCGGAAAGGTGTTGATGTTGATGGCGTCGGAACGCATCACCGCGGCGGAGGATTCGGTGACGAATTGATTGGCGACGGCAGCGGCTTTGGCGGAGCCCTGCAGGCCGAAGAGCAGATTGGCATCCTGGTTGGGGGAGACCATCTGCACCTGCGCCGGAGTATTATTGACTGTCCAGCCCTGCGGTACCGCAAACTGGAATTTGAGCGAGGGATGGTAAAAGGTGTTGGCCTCAACGTAGCCCTGGCGCGGATCCTCGCCGAAGACCAGGCCGTCGATGCTCGCCAGATATTGGGGACGGTTGACCATAAAGCTGTTGCCCGCGAGTTTGGCCTGCCATTCCCTGGTCTTGTTCCTCACCGCCCCGATGCGATTCTCGGGATTGGGGTGGGTAGAGAACCACTCCGGCAGACCGCTGCTGGAGCTCCCCTCGTGCATGCGCTCAAGGGTCTCGAAAAAAGTGGCCATCCTATTGGCGTCGTAGAGGGCTTTGCTCGAGTACTCGACGCCCAGGTCGTCCGCCTGCCGCTCATCATCACGGCTGAATTTGAGAAAGAGCATGCTGACGCCGAAACTGGCGATATTGGCGTACTGCCGGAACTTTTCCGAGAGCACCGAACCGAGCGTGAGCCCGATCTGGGCCAGCTGCTGCTTGGTATAGTTATCCGCGGTATGGCGCGCGGCGACATGACCCAGCTCGTGGCCGAGAACACCGGCCAGCTCAGCCTCGTCGTTGAGATAGGCAAGAATGCCGCGCGTAACATAGATGTAGCCGCCCGGCACAGCGAAGGCATTGACCACATCGGTATCCAGGACCTTGAACGAATAGGCCAGATTCGGGCGGTGGGATATCTTGGTCATCTTCTGACCAACGCCATTGACGTAGGATGTCAAGGCGGCATTGTCATAGAGGCCATAGGTGGCGATGACCTCGGCGTCGGTTTGCTGACCGAGGGCGACCTCGTCGCTCTCGGAGAGCAGCATAAGCTGACGCTTTCCGGTCACCGGATTGATGGCACAGGCGATCAGCCAGCCGATCAGCAGCAGCGCTGCTACGACGGCAATCCAGCTTGCATGGCGTTTCATTTTACCTCCCTGTACATTTTATTACTACCTGCAGCCACCTTGCCCGCTGCAGCGGGCTCCCCCGCACCGAGCGTGCCACGATCAGGGTATACGTACCATCCGGCCCTCGATGGATGATGCGACGGCTGGCTGGGTTTCGATCTGCGTCATGACCACGTCGGAGAGGAGCTGATTGGTGTTCTCCGTTTTTCCCGTCGGGGCGAAACCGAAATAGCGCTCCGCCTGCCCGAAGAGGATGAAATCGATCGTCGCCCCCGTGTAGGTGGCCTGCGGATCGATAGCGTTGCCGTTGATCATGGCGCTGGCGATCTCGATGGTCCCGCCCGGCGTGACCCGGTACTGATACTTCAAACCCGAGACCTGCAGCACACCCGGCTCTTCCCTGGCCGCCGAGCGCACGTTGCTCTGGATAATCTTCATCAGCTCTTCACCGGTGCAGGTGAAGGTGACCAGGGTATTGGTGAAGGGGAGGATCTCGACAATATCCAGCTTTTTGATCGGGCCGGCGGGCATATCCTTGCGGATGCCCCCGCTGTTGATGACAGCGAAGTCAGCTGCCGCCGTCAGACGCATGACATCGGCGATGTAATTGCCGATATTGGACTCTCCCTGGCTGTTACGCTGCCAGTCGGTTGTCAACTGGCCGATGGTCCGGCCGTAATCGGCGTCGATCTGCTGCTGGTACTCCTTGATCCGTCCGGCGAGGAGGGGATCGGGCTGGGTGACGCTGTCCACCCAGCAGGGGATGAGGGCGTAGTCATGGCGCACGACGGCATCTCCGGCGACATCGACCGTGAGCCGGCCCAGGTACCGGGTCTTGGAATCGGCCTGGACGATGAGCACCCCGTTCTCGATGATCGGCTTGTTGAGCCGGGAGTGGCTGTGGCCGCCGACGATGATGTCGGCCCCGCGGATCTTTTTGGCCAGGTCGCGGTCGGCCTCCACCCCCATATGCGTGAGCAGGATGATAAGGTCGGTCCTGCCATCGATCTCGTCGATGATCTTCTGGGCGGATGCGGCCGGATCGAGGACGCGGATACCCTCGAGGTTCTTCCTGGCGGTCATATCGAAGAGGTCGGTCAGGGTGAGGCCGATCAAGCCGACCCGCAGTCCGCCGATCTCGTAGATGGCATGCGATTTCGGGGCAAAGAGGCGGTCATCCTTGTAGAGATTGGCGGAGAGGATATCATAGCGCGCCAGACGGACGAGCCCCATGAGATTCTCCTGCCCCTCGTCGAATTCGTGGTTGCCGAGGGTGAGGGCCTGGTATCCCATGTCGTTGAGCATCTGGACATAGGCTCCGCCGAGTGCGCCCTCCACCTTGAGCTTGGCGATCGGGGTGCCGGTCATGAAATCGCCGGCATCGAGCAGAAGAGTCGCCTTGTAGTTCTCCCGGGCCTTGCGGATCTGGTTTTCGAGGGCGACGAGGCCGCCGATCCGGGGTTTGGGATCTTTCTGCACCCAGGTGGCCGGAGCGGCGGCGAACTGGCTGTGCTGGTCATTGGTGTGCAGGACGGTCAGGGTTCCGCTGCGCTGATGCGCGCAGCCGCCGGCGAGCAAGAGGGCGCAGAGGGATAGAAACGGCAGAACCGGGTATTTTCGGGGGTACAGGGTCACAAAGTCCTCTTGAGTTTGGGTAGCGCAGCCCGGCCATGCCGGGCTGCCCGACAAAATTTATACCATTTTAGCGATTTGTGCCGCGTTTGTCAAGTATTTTATTGCGCCGGGGGGAAGCATAAAAAAAACCGCCTACTCGCGGCGGCGGTTTTGGATGGTTTCTCTGGTGTGCCCCCTGCGGGGCGAGCCCGGGGCCGGGCATCAGCGGACGAATTCGATGCGGCGGGATATCTCGTAATCGTTGACCTGCAGCTTGTAGATATAGGTATCCGAAGACATGGAAAGACCGTTGTCGTCCTTGCCGTTCCAGGAGATGGTATGGGTGCCGCCCGGCAGGGCAGCGGCCATCAGCCTGCGCACCTCGCGGCCGCGCAGATCAAAAACGGAGAGCAGGACCCTCCCTGCCTCCTTGAGCCGGAAATTTATCCGCGCTTCGGGATTGAAGGGATTGGGATAGATCTGCTCGAGGACATAGTCGACCGGCGCTGTGGCTGTTACGCAGACGGGACCGTGCATGGTCATGCGCCCCCGATAGTCCACATCCGCCAGTTTGTAGTAGTAGATCCTGCCCGGTTCCACCGTCGCGTCGCTGTACTCATAGGAGCGGCGTGAGCTGGCATTCCCCGCGCCATGGATCAGATTTCTGGTGACCTGGCTGTAAGGCCCCTCCTCCGCACGGGCACGAAAGAGATGGAAGCCCAGATTATCGTTCTCCGCCTGGGTCTGCCACTCAACTCTGATCGCCTCATTCGCCGGCCGGGCTTCAAAGAGCCCGAGGACGACCGGGGCGAGATCGAAACGATAGTCCTGAACCTCTCCGGCTGAATCACTGATGCCGGCCGGGTTCTGCACGGCGCTGAGCTGCCGGCTGCTGCTGAAACGAATACGCGCCCAGACCTCCGCACCGGGGCGGTATCCTTCCGGCCAGGAAAAACTGAAGCTGTTGTAGCCGGAGCGCACAGGCTGGGGGGGGATGATATTATCGGCAGCCTGCGAAAAATCGGCCTCGCCCCGTTCCGCACCGTCAAAATCAATCCATCCCGCAATCACACCGTCCCGGCTGATATAGCAGGTCACCTCGCGGCCGTTGACGCTGAACTGGATCCCGTCACCCTCCGAGCCATCCCGGGCGGCGGATTCGCCGTCAATCCAGGGGCCGCCGGCAGGACGGCCGATGAAGACACCCGGATCATACAGGTGAGCAGCAGCGGGAAGACCCTCTGCGCCCCAATCGCTGAGCTTCTGGCCTGCCAGCGGCCCGGTTAAAAGAAAAAACGCAAGCGCCAGAACAACTCCGGCACATCCCCTCTGGTTATTCATCCCGACCTCCAGCCTTGTGGCTGACGCTACCCATCGAATCACATTTTTGTGACATGAATGTCCCATTCTTCGTTCGCAGAACTTATTACAGATTATTGTTAATATTATCTTTAATTGTTTCCATCCACCCTCCTGCCTGATGATTAGTCAAACGGCGTGCCAAAAGCGCAAAAAAAAAGGCTGTTCTCAATGAACAGCCTTGCCGCAGCGGCATGAATGCGTTGTACGGGAGCAGCCCGCACGCCGGGGTTCAATCCCAGGCGCTCCCCTCCGGGAGCAGATCACCGCGCACGACCTCACCCGGCAGGGTGGTCATCTGCGGCCAGATCTTGGCTCCTGGATAGAGGCTGGTATGAATGCCGGTGTGTACCTGGTCGGCGAGGATGGCGCCCAGCTTTTGCCGGCCGCTCACCACCTTTTTGCCCTTGACCATGGAGGAGACGCTGCCGCCGTCGTGCCGGACATTGGCGGTGATGGTGCCGGCGCCCAGATTGCAGTTTTCGCCCACCACCGAGTCACCGACGTAGGTGAGATGAGCGATATGACAGCCGGGCATGATGATGCTGTTCTTGATCTCGACCGCGTGGCCGATCCGGCAGTCGTCGCCGATGGCGGTGAATTTGCGCACATAGCAGTTGGGGCCGATCTCGCAGTTCCTGCCGATGATGGCCGGGCCTTCGATGCAGCTGCCGCTGTGTACGACCGTGCCCGCTCCGATCTGGACTGCGCCGCTGAGGACCGCCCCCGCCTCGATGCGTCCCTCGATCCGGCTTGCACTCATGCCGGCCATGATGAACTCCTGGTGCTTGAGCAGATCCCAGGCGAAACCGGTCGGCAGCCAAAAGCCGGTGATGGGGACAATTTTGAAGGCGCTGCGGCGGACGACCGCCATGATCGCCCCGATGATCTCGATTTCGCCGCGCTCGCTCAGCTCCACCTTCTCCAGGTCGGCGAAAATGTCGGGTTCAAAAATGTAGCAGCCGATATTGCACAGATTGCCAAGAAAGGTCCTGGGTTTCTCGACCATCTGGATCAGCCGGTACTGTTCGTCGACCACCGCCACGCCGTAAATGGAGGGATCGGCCACCGGCTTGACCAGCGCAGCGTAGGGATGATCCAGCAGCTTGAGAAAATCCTCGCGCGCGAAAAGATCATCGCCGTTGCAGGCGACGAAGCGGCCGCGGATATGGGGCTTGGCCTGCAGGATGGCGTGGCCGGTGCCCAGCTGCTCCTTCTGCTCCTGATAGATGAGATGGATGCCACGGTACTCATCGCCGAGCAGCGCGCGGATCATCTCCTTGCGGTAGCCGACGATCAGAATCACCTCGTCGAAGATGCCGGCCATCTGGTCGAGGCTGTGATAGATCAGGGGACGGTTGGCGACCGGAAGGAGCGGCTTGGGCCGTGTCAGGGTCAGGGGGTAAGTGCGGGTGCTCTTGCCTGCCACCATCATCACTGCTTGCATCTCTTTCTCCTTTATCAGAGGGGGGCTTTTACAGGCTAATTTAAGCAAAGGAAGCCTTTAAAAAAAGCATTTTTCAAAAAAATGGAACTGCAGCGCTCTGAATCGTAAAAAATTGTTGATTTTCATTGCCTTATATCGTATATTTCAAACCGTAAACCCGTCCCTGCGCAACAGGGCCGTGGTATGTCTGGAATCCGGCAAGCCCCACTGGCGCCACCTAATCAATTAGAACTGTGGGATCAATGAGGTGAGGTAAGGGCAATGGAAAATTCCTTTCCCATTTGTTTGAAGTGTAAAGTTGGACAGTTGATTCCTTTATCCGATTATGGCCGCGAAGGCGCCCCGATCATGTACAAAGCCTGGGTGTGTTCAAATCCGGAATGCGGATACAACCTCCGGATCGATAATGGCGAGGTCAGCCGGGGCAGGGAGATCAGAGAGTCGAGCAAATAGCTCATCGCCGATAGCGCAGCAGTATTATGTCAGGGTGGCCTCGGGTCGCCCTCTCTTTTTTTGAGTGTTAATTCTATTAAAAACAAGATGCAGAAAAAAAGTTCTGCGCAGGAAAAACAGCCCTTCTTTCAGCGCTATAAAATCCACATCGCCGCCAGCGGCTTTGCCATCTTGATCTGGTTTCTGGTCGTCTCGAACGACATCTACGACCATGAGATCGAGATACCCATCGACATTCCGGCGGTTCAATCCCATTACATCATCACCAGTGAACTTCCGACCCAGGCCCGCATCCGGGTACGGGGGCAAGGCATGGCCCTGCTGGCCCTCATGCTCTTCCGTGAAGGGCGGCTGGAGTTGAACATGGAATGGGGCCCGGGTGAACGCATGCTCCATCCGCGCGCCCAGGATGTCATCCTCAGCGGCGGCGCCCATGCCATCTCGGTCCTGCAGCTGCTCGAACCGCAGGAGATCCCCGTGGTCATCGAGGAGCTGGCCTCCCGCATCCTGCCGGTCGCGAACCGGCTGGAAGTCAAGCCGATGGCGGGTTATGCCGTCGTCGGTGACATCGCGCTTGACCCCTCAGAAGTCGTGGCCCGGGGGCCCAACTCCCTGATTAAAAAGCTCACCGCCATCCCCACTGCCGAGCGCACTTTTGAAAAGATGAAGAGCCCATTCACCGGCGATATCCTGCTGAGCTCTCCCGATCCCCAAAAAATCATGCTCCAGCCCGGCCGCGCCACCTTCAGGGTGGATGTTCAAAAACTGATGGAAAAACGCATCGAACGCATTCCGGTGAGCGTGCGCAACCTGCCGCCCGGCTTTCGCGCCATGGTGCTGCCGGCCACACTCAGTCTGGTCGCTGAAGGAGGCGTCAGTTTGATCGCCCCCCTGACCGAGAAGGAGATCTCGGCCTATATCGATTACGCCCGTCAGCCCGAGATGGAAGGTCAAAATGCCCCCGCCTACATCGTCCCCGTCGCCGGCGTGCGCTACCGCGACATCTCTCCCAAGCGTTTCAAAGTCATCCTGGAACGCGAATGATGCGCGTCCTGGGTATCGAGACCTCCTGTGACGAGACCAGCGCCGCTGTCATCGATGAGAGCGGCATTCTGGCCAACATCATCGCGACCCAGAAGATCCACGAAGCCTATGGCGGGGTTGTGCCCGAGTTCGCCTCACGGGCCCATATGCGCCAGCTGCCCGGCATCGTTCGTCTCGCCCTGCAGCAGGCCGGGACCGATCTTGCCGGGATCGACGCCCTGGCCGTGACCTGCGGCCCCGGATTGGCGGGTTCTCTTCTGGTCGGTCTCTCCCTCTGCAAGGGCATCGCCCTGACTCTCGGCAAACCTTTCATCGGGATCAACCATATCGAGGGGCACATCCTGGCGACCGCGGCCCAGCTCCATCAGATAGATTATCCCTATATCTGTCTGGTCGCCTCCGGGGGACACACCCTGCTGGTGCTGGTGCGGGAACCGCGCCGTTACGAGATCGTCGGCCGTACCGTGGATGACGCCGCTGGTGAGGCCTTCGACAAAGTGGCCAAGGTTCTGGGTCTCGGCTATCCCGGCGGACCAGCGGTCGAGGCGAGAGCGCGCGGCGGGGATCCCGGCGCTGTCGCCTTTCCCCGCGCCCTGCTGGAAAGCGGCAATCTCAATTTCAGCTTCAGCGGGCTCAAGACCGCAGTGCTCTATTACGCCCAGTCCCTCGACCCCGCAGAGGGGGTGGCCCGCCTGCCGGACATCGCTGCCAGTTTTCAGATGGCGGTCATCGACACCCTCTTCATCAAAAGCCGGCGCGCCCTCGAAGCCTTTGGCTGCCGCACTCTGGTGCTGGCCGGCGGGGTGATGCGCAACGGTCCGCTCCGCGAGATCTTTTCCAGCCGCTGCCGCGAGCTGGGCATTGCACTGGCCATCCCGGCGCCCGAGCTCTGCACGGATAACGCCGCCATGATCGCCCAGGCCGGACGTCAGCGCCTCCTGGCGGGCGAACGCTCCGATTTTACCCTTGATGTGGCACCCAACCTCTCCCTTTAGCCCCCAGTCGAACAACGCCGGGGCGGTCAACGACGGCTATTTTCTGACTTTACTGTGCTTCGCATCACAGGGGGGCGGAACTTCCATGGGCATTTTTTGTTAAAGATTAGTATATTAGATAGATTACGGATGAGTTCCGGCCATGCCTTTTTCTTCTGACTCTTTTCGGACCATGATCGCAGGCAGCCCCTTTCATCTCGCCTTGGCGGCTTTGGCGGTGATTGCGCTTGCCCTCTATGTCTATCGCCGGACCACTCCGGTCGTTCGGCCGGCCGTTCGCATCGTTTTGACCACCCTGCGAACCCTGGCCCTTTTACTGATCATCCTTGCGCTCTTTGAATGGACCATACAGTCAAGGCAGGTAGAGACCACGCCGCCCCTGCTCGCGGTCGCTGTCGACCAGTCGGCGAGCATGCAGCAGAAAGAGGGCGGGATCAGCCGCGGCGAGAGGACAAACCATCTCCTGCGTGAAGAACTCCCTGCGTGGCTCGACCGCGAGATGGCCATCCGCTATTTCGGGTTCGCCGCCCATCCGGACGAGCTGACCCCGGCCGCGCTTGATTCTCTCACTTACGGCGGCGACGCGACCGATATCACCGGAGCCCTGGAGGAGATTAAAAGCCGCCTGCTCGAACAGAATCTCGCCGGGATCCTCCTGCTCAGCGATGGCAACTATACCCAGGGCGGTGATCCCGGACGCTATGCCGCAGAAATCGGCGTACCCATCCATGCCATCGGGCTTGGCTCCGCCGAGGTCCCGGCGGATATCGGCATCACCCATGTGGAGGCCAATCCTTTCGCCTTCGCCGGCGAGTCGACGCCGATCCGCGTCACCGTGCGCAGCACAAGCGGCCAGCGCGAGAAAGTCAGCCTGAGCCTCGAAGGGGCCGGCGGCGAGGCCAGCACCACCCGGATCGATCTCCAGCGCGGCCCGCTGGATTCGGCCGTCGTTCTCAACTATACCCCGGCGGCTCCGGGCCGGCGCAAGCTCCAGGTGGTTCTGGAACCCTCCGGCAAGGACGCCAACCGCGCCAATAACCGGTTCACGCTCTACCAGGATGTGCTCAGATCGAAGACCCTGATCTTCGTGTTGGCCGGAACCCTCTCGCCCGACCTCTCCCTGCTGCGCAACCATCTGGCCGCGGACGAACGGTTCGACCTCAAGCTGCTCACCGAGCTCGGTGACAACAGCGGATTGCAGCTCGACCGGACCCGGGCGCTGCAGGACAGCATTGGCGAGAGCGACCTGCTGGTGCTCTACAACTTTCCGCGGCGCACCTCATCCCCGCGGACACTGTCGCTTTTGCAGGCTGCGCTTGAGAAACGGCCGCGCCCGCTTCTCTTCATCAGCGGCCGCGACACCGACTGGAACCGGCTGAAACCGCTCGAACCGTTCCTGCCCATCCGGGCCAGCGTAGTCAGCATGGGCGAAATGGAGGTCACGCCGGTCCTGACCGCCGCGGGGCAGCAGCATCCGGTCATGCAGATCCCCGTCGCCGGTACGGCCGCCTGGAACCTGCTGCCACCGGTTTATACCCGGGAGCGGCTGCTGGGCTGGTGGCCTGATGCCGAAATCCTCGCCCACGCCCGGCCGGCCGGACCGGCAGCACCGGGCGGTGACGCGGAAATCTGGCCCCTCATTCTGGTGCGCAACGCCGGCGCGAAATCTGCGGCCGTCATGGGGTACGAACTCTGGCGCTGGCACCTGATGATGAGCGGCATCGGCAACACCGATGAGACCTATCACCACTTTTTCCAGAACCTGGTCCGCTGGCTGCAGATCGAACAAAGCAGCGATCTCATCCGGGTGCGCACGGATCAGTCCACTTATCATTTTGGTGACGAGGTCCATTTCATCGCCCAGATCGTGGATGCCCGCTTCCAGCCGGTAGATGACGCCGAGGTCGAACTCATGATCACCACCAGTGAAAACGGCGGCGCGGAGAACACCCTCTACCTCACCCTTACCGGCAAGGGCAGCTACAGCGGCGCATTCCGGCCGGAAAAGGCGGGAGATTACCGGGTAGAGGCGCGCGTCAGGCGCGGCCAGACCCTCCTTGGCGAGGCCAACCACCTCTTCAGCGTCGGCAGCTACAACGAAGAGTTGAGCGATGTCGCCCTCAAGGAGAACCTCCTGCGCCGGCTGGCACAGCTCAGCGGCGGCAGCTATGCCCCCCCGGATTCGGCGGCTGCGCTCATCGCCGCCATCCGGGGCAAAAAGCTCCACCGCACCCTGACCAAAGATGTGGAACTCTGGAATCGCGGGGCACTGCTCGCCGCCATCCTGACCCTGCTCGCACTGGAGTGGTTTCTCCGCCGCCGCAAGGGAATGCTCTAGCAGCGCAGTTTCTGCACCATTGAGCCATTGCGGCTACTGTAGATGGAACAGCTCTGACAGAACCGCAAGGCATCCGGGAACCACCCCTGAACATAGATAGTGGCATCAACTGAACCGGCTGTTTTAATAAAAGCGATCGATCATGCCCATGCAGCCTCTGAAAAGCATTATTCTCCTCCCGATCATTCTGGTCTGCCTGCTCGCCGCCCCTGAGGGGTGGGCGCAGGTCACGCTGAGCGGCGGCAAAGGCCAGCTCCGCGCCATGGATGCCGATCCTGTACCGGCCGGTCAGCTCTATATCAACGGCCTCTACAGCCTCTACCTCGAAAAAATCACCACGCCGATTCCGGTCGGCGCGGGCGTCGGCCAGAGGGAAGAGCTCGCCGTCGATCATACCCTCAATGTCGCCCTGACCCTGGGGCTCTCCCGCACCTTCGAGCTCATGCTCCACGCCGTGCCCTATCAGGATAATCAGCGCGACCTTTTCGGCCCGATCGGCGATACCCAAATCGGCGTCAAGTTCCATCTCCCCAACCGGGGCAGTATCTTCCAGTCCGGCCTCCTCGGCTACGTCAGGCTGCCGACAGCGCCGATGCACAATATCCCCTATGAAGGCTACAGCGCCGATGCCTTCGGCTGGGGACTCACCGGCCTCGCTTCACTCGACCTGCGCTCGAGCTCCCTCGCCCTGCCGGTCAAATTTATCGCCAACATCGGCTACCGGGATCAGGATTGGGGTGACCGCTACTTCTCCGCCGACTACGATCAGCTCCTCTTCGCTCTCGGCTTCAAGTTCCCGATCCGCGCCACTCTGCTCTATTTGGAGACCAGCGGAGAGGTCTTTGTCAACCAGACCGACCTCCTCTCCCTGCGGCAGAACCTGCTCCGCCTCTCCGGCGGCCTGCGCTTTCTGGGGCCCGGACAGCTGGTTTTCGACGCCGCCGCCGATATCCGCCTCGGCAACTATACCCCGTCCGCTGCCGAGATGGCGGTGAATCCCTACCTGAAACGGTATGCGGACTGGAAAGTGCTCCTGGGTGTCACGCACCGCATCCAGCTCTTCGAGCCGGCCACTGAACAGGACCGCGCCCGCTCCGAACGCCGCGCCGAAGAGGAAAAAAAGAACGAAGAGATCCGCAAGCAGCGCGAACAGGTAAATCGCGAGCTTGAGGAGCTGCGCAAAAAGATCGAAAAAAGCCAGGACCAGCCGCCGCAATAGGACCATGATGATGAATTCGCGCGACAACCACGCCACCACCCCCGCTCTCCGGCCCCATCGCCGGGCGGCCGCTTTCCCGGCTGCAGCGGGTAAAAACGCCCCGGGGCGGCGCGCACCTCTCTGCCTGACCGCCCTGCTGCTGGCGGTGTCGCTGACGGCGCTCTTGCCGGCCCCAGCCGGCGCCCAGACCTCCTCCGAATGGCGGAAATCCTCGGAGCGGCTGCTCAGTCAGGCCCGGCGCCATTACCTCTCCGATTCGTACTGGGAAGCGGCCCGCGATCTGATCATCCTGCTCGACTTCAACCCCGGCTTTGAAAAGGGCGACGAGGTGGTCTTTACCCTGGCCGAATGCCTCTATCAGATCGGCCTGCCGCAGGGAGCCGAGCGGCTCTATAAACATCTCATCACCCAGTTCTTGCGCAGCCCCCTGCAACCCAACGCGCTGCTCGGACTGGAACGCATCGAGTATGACCGCAAGGAGTGGAACCGCTGCATCGAGTACCATCAGATTATCGTCCGCTCCGCCTCGCCGCAGACAGTCACCGATGCCTCAAACTATTATTCCGGGCTGGCCTACTATCAGCTGCGCGACTTTCCAGAATCGATGCAGAGCCTGATCCAGGTCTCGATCAAAAGCCCCTGGTATCCTTTCGCTCAGTACAATCTCGCCCTGGCGCAGATGCGGATGAAACTGGTGCCGGACGCCGTCATGACCCTGCGCGCCATTTGCGACCTGCCGGTAGAGAGCGAGCAGATCCGCACCCTGATCGACGATACCCGCATGACTCTCGGCTATCTCTTTTACGAGCTTGAGCGCTACCAGCAGTCCTATGACCAGTTCCAGCTCGTTTCACCAACCCATCGCCATCGCGATGAGGCCCTGCTGGCGGCAGGCTGGTGTCAGGTGCAGATGGGCCGGCTCGCCGGCGCGATCAAACCCCTGACCACTCTCCTCATCCAGCATCCCGGCTCGGAGAGCAACGAAGAGGGGCTTTTTCTCCTCGGCCGCTGCTTCATGAAACTGCGGCGCTACGATCATGCCATCCGGGTCTATGACCATCTGATCTCCATGTTCCCTTCGAAGGAGGAGATGCCGGCCATCTCCCGCGAAGTGCAGGTGACGCTTCTGGATGCAGGCGTCGAGGTGGAACAACTCCAGACCGACCTGCTGATCATGGAAAGCGAACTCATCGATGCGCTCCCGCTGCAGGTCACCTGGCCGGAGATGCCGGACGAGCTGCATGAGCAGCGGCAGCAGCTTCTCGATCTCCGTCAGGGGCTGCTGCGCCGGATCCAGGAGGAGCGCGACCGCGTCAATCAGATCGCCGCCGACATGGAAGAGCTGCGCCGGATGACCCGGCGGAAACAATCACGCATGGACTGGCGCGCATACGCCGAGTTCGGCAAATCCCGCGCCCTTTTCATGCAGAGCATGCAATAGGAGCGAAGACCAGATTGGCTTTGCTTATGACAAACAAGACAGAATACAAAAATCGGCCAGTTGCGGCCGCCACCTTGCGCAGCCGGCACCTTTCCCTGCCGCCGGCCCTGCTGCTGGCCGCCCTCTTCTTCTTGCCGGCCGCGCTGCCGGACAGCGGATGCATCGCTGCAAGCCGGCAAACTGGCCAGATCGTGGAGAGCGTTGTCCAGGAGAGCGGTGAAGAGCTGGCCAAGCTCAACCGGATCATCCTCGAGCACGAGGGGCTGCTGCAGAAATATCCGGACAACGACTTTACGCCCACCGTGCTTCTCCAGCTCGCCCAGCTCTACCAGCGCCAATCCGCCGCTCTCTTTCAGCAGCAGATGGAGCAGTATGAGAAGCAGCTCGAGGCTTTCGAGAAGAACGAGATTCTCGACGAGCCCGAGATTCCGCACGCCAATATGGAAAAGAGCATCAGCATGCTGGAACGGCTGGTGGAGAAATACCCCAAGGTGAGCTTTCGCGACAAGGCCCTCTATATGCTCGGTATGGCCTATCTGCAGCAGGGCAATCGCGTCCGCGCGCAGCTCTCTCTGGAGCAGATCATCAGCGAATTTCCCCTCTCGGCCATCACCCTGGAATCCCATTTCCGCATCGCCGAGTTCTACTTCGACCGCCGCGAATATCTTCCGGCCATCGATCACTACAAGGTCCTGCTCGAAAAATGGGACAATCCCTATTTTGACATGGCCCTCTACAAGCTCGGCTGGTCCTACTACTCCCTCGGCGACTATCCCCATGCCATCACCAGCTTTATCTATCTGCTCGAGGATATGGCGCTGATCGAACGGACCGATTCGCAGCAGCTCAACCGTTCCAAAGCGGACTTGAGCTCGGAGGCTATCCAGTATATCGCCAGCTGCTACGCCGAGTATGGCGGCCCGGCCGCGGCGCAGAGCTTTTTCGCCAGCCGCACCGACAAATCCTATACATTGCCCATCCTCATCCAGCTGGCGGCACTCTACCAGAAGCGCGCCTACTATCCCGAGGCCATCGCCGCCCAGGAGGTTCTGCTCACTCTCTACCCCTTTTATGAAAATGCGCCCGAACTCCTGCAGCAGATGGTCGATAACTATGAGGCGGAGGGCCGCACAGCCCCGGCCATCCAGACGCGCGAACGGATCGTCCAGCAGTTCGCACCCGGCGGCTTTTGGCTGACCCAGCATGCCTCCGGTCCCGTCCATGACAAGGCCGACAGCCTCGCCCGCATCACCCTGCGCCATCTGGGCATCCACTACCAGACGGAAGCGCAGCGCAGCGCCCGGGTGCGGGATTATCAGATCGCGATCGAAAAATACGAGGACTATCTGCAGAAATACAGCCGGGCCGAAGACGCTGCGGAGATCCACTATTTTCTGGCTGAATGCAGCTATGGCAAGGCGGACTTTGCCGCCGCGATCGCGGCCTACACTGCCGTGCTGACCCGATACGATTCAACCCGCTACCGACATGACGCCGCCTACAACCGCGTCCTCTGCTATTATCAACTCCTCGGCAGCGATGAGGGTGGAGATTCCGCGACCGTGGCGATCCCGGATTTTATCGGCGGCACCGACACCCTGCGCCTGGCCGTCTCGCGCCCATCTGAAAGCGGGCTCCTCCTGGCGGCCAACGAATTCATCCGCCTTTTCCCGGAGAGCAGGAACCATGATCAGGTCCTGATGAAACTCGGCGAGACCCTCCACGAGATGCGTCATTTCGCCGCGGCGGCCCGGGTATACAAATCGATCGTCGACCTCGGCCCAGGCCGCCCCTATTATCTGAGCGCGGCCCTGAATGCCGGCCAGTGCTATTTCGACGACAGCCGGTTTGAGGAGGCCAACCGCTGGTTCACCTCCCTGCAGGAACAGTTCCCCGATTCGGCCCATTATCGCGACCGGGCCAACCGTCTCGGCACCCTCGCCAGGTTCAAGATCGCCGAGAGCCTCGCGGAGGAGGGCAAGAGCGAAGAATCCGCCCGCCTGATGCAGAGCGTGGCCGTCACAGCAACCGAGGCGCCCCTGCGCGACCGCGCCCTCTTCGAGGCGGCTGCCCAGTTCCAAAAGCTGAAGAATAACCGCGCCGCCGCCGAGGCCCTGGAGCAGCTGGCCGCCCAGCAGCCCCCCTCCGAGCTCGCTGACGAAGCCCTCTACCGCGCCGCTGTGCTGCGCGAAACCGAAGGCGAATGGCTGCTGGCCGCCCGCGATCATCTCCTGCTTTGCGATACCTGGCCGGAGTCGGACTATGCCCAGCGCAGCCTTAAATCGGCGGCCATCTGCCAGGAAAACCTCCAGAACTGGGGTGAGGCCGAAAGACTTTACAGCCGTTTCGCTCTCACCTATCCCGATTCGCTCACCGATCTGGTCGAGAGCCTGGCCAAAGCGGGCGAGATGGCGCAAAAGAGGGGCGACCTCGCCGCCGCGCGCCGGCATTACGCCAGCGCCGTCACCAGCTGGAAGGAGAACGGCGAAGCCGCCGCCGATATCGACCCCTATTACGTAGCCCAGGCCCAGTTCATGCTCGGCGAGCTGCTCTTCAGTGAATACGAAAAGATCGACCTCCAGCCCCCCTTTGAGCGCAGTATGAAACGCAAAGTGGCCAAGTTCAATGAGGTCTTTGAAGCCTACAAGACCACGCTCGAGTTCCAGATCGCCGACTGGTCCACTGCCGCCTCCTACCGCATCGGCGCCTCCTTCGAAGAGTTCGTCCGCGCCTTCATGACCTCGCCTCCGCCGCGGGGCCTGAAGGGAGAGGCCCTGCAGCAGTATCAGGACAAGCTGGTCGAGGCGGCCAGACCCTACCAGGAACGCGCCCTGGAAACCTATGCCAAGATGGTCGAGCAGGCCAAAGCCAATGCCATCGAAAACAGCTGGGTGACCCTGAGCCGGGAACGGCTGCAAGCCCTGCAGATCGAGCTCGGGATCGCCCCGGCATCACCCCCGGTCGAGGAACCGGCCCCTGCCGCAGGCGCTGAGGGGACCATCCCCCCCACCGGCGAAGGAGTAACGCCCTCATGATCTTGCGTTCATCACCGGCCAGAACTCTGCTGCTCCTCTTCCTCCTGCTGACGGCCTCCTCCGGGGCCGCCCGCGCACAGGAGCGCACTTTTGACATCACCGACACGACTGCGGTCTTTTCTGCCCCGCGCACCGGCGCGGAGAGCCCGGCGCAGGACGGCACCGCGATCTTTAACGACATCAGGACGGAGGCCTCTTCGGCCACAGCTCAGGATTCCCTGCGGCTGCTGGCGCCGCGCACCTCCCTGCCGGACTCGCTGCGCGTTGATGAAGAATCCTTCAAGCTCTTTCTCGACAAGATCGAGGTGGAAGGCAAACTGGAAAAACCCCAGGCTATCTTTATCATCCCCGGCAGCGATCCGGAGATCGATGATATCCAGATCCAGCGCTCCTTTTTCGAGGAAATTTTTCGCCCGGTGGAACCCGCCGGCCGCATCGGCCTCAAACAGAAACCGTCATCGACAAGCAAACGCAAGGATGTTTTCCCCTGGTAAGGCAATCAAGAGGAAGTAATGCAGCCAGATTATAAAAAACAGCGCCGGCAGCTGGAGCAAACCCGCGCGCAGCTCTCCGGACTCCAGAGCGTTCTGCTGGAACGCCTTTTCACCCTCTACCGCGACCACGGCCTGATCCGGAAGCGTACCGAGCTGCAGGACCCGGCGATACGGCAGCAGTGTCTGAACCATCCCTTCGACCCCGTCACCCGCAGCGAAGTCGAGGTCATCGTCAGCCAGCTGCGCCCCCTCGGCGAGGGCATGGCCCGCCTTAAAGCGGAGATCGACCAGCTCGCAAGCCTGGAGGAGAAGGAACGCAAGGTGGTCTACGACCTGCCCCCGGCCCCAAAGCCGACCCCGGCGCAGATCAGCAGAGGCTACGGCGCGCCTGAGCTTAAGCGCTACCGCCAGAAACATATGGCCTGGGCCCTCGGCATCGCCAGCTTGATCGCCTTCTGCGCTGTCGGTATCTACTGGCTCACCGTCTACCTGCAGCCGGCCGAATTGATCGAGAAAAAAGTGCGCATCACCAAGTATATCGAACTGGAACCACCCCCCTCTATCGCCGACGATCTGGACCAGCCGGCCGGCGGCGACAACCTGCTCGGCGGCAGCACCTCGGGGATCATCGGTGTCCTCGGCGTGATCGTGCCGGTCAGCGACAAGGACAAAAAGAACAACGGTATCGAATTTCTGGTCAGTGACAATTCGATCCAGGACCTCGACCGCCTGCTCTCACAGGCCAAACTGCGCACCGGCAGCGGCGGCGGCGCCTACGGCGAAGGAGGCCTCGGCCTCGGCTCGGGCAGGGGATCGGGACGCGACCGCAGCTCTGCCGACCAGGCCGGCGACCAGGTCGTTCTCGATGAGTTCAACGTCGCCGCCCTCGGCAATGTCGATCAGCTCATCACCGAGGCCAAGGGGGTTGAAACCGTCAAACTGGAAAAGCGCGGCCAGGTCAATATCCAGGCCCCGAGCGCGATCCGCGGCTCTGAAACCGCCCGTGTCCAGCGCTCCTCGGAATCGGTCATGGGGGTTATCAACGGCCAGCAGGCGCGCATGATGTATATCTACAACAAACATCTGCGCACCAATCCGGATATGCGCGGCAAACTCAATATCGACCTGACCATCGAAGCGGATGGCTCCGTCTCCAGCATCGCCGTCGTCGAAACCAATATCGGCAGCGACGAGTTCATCCGCGAGCTGCTCGGCCTGCTCCGCCGGCTCCGTTTTGAAAAAATCACTGAAGGTTCGGTCACAGTCAATCTGCCTCTGGTCTTTAATCGTACGGAATAGACGCCCCTCTATGCCCAGGAAAACCGCCAGGCTGACCCGCATGGTGCTGCTCATCGCCATCGCCTTGATCATCCAGATGATTGGACTGCCGCAGCCTCTGACCGGGCCGCTGGTCAATCTCATGCTCGCGCTGACCACTCTGATCACGGGGGCGGCCGCGGGCGTCGCTCTGGGATGCCTCACCCCGCTGATCGCGCTCATACGCGGTCAGCTTCCTCCCCTGCTGGCCCCCTTCATCCCCTTCATCCTGGCCGGCAACGCCCTCTATGTGATCTTCCTGGGCCTCCTCTGCAAAAAGGGGTGCGGGCTGCCGCTGCGCTCGTGGCGGGCCTGGCTCGGGGTGCTCCTCGGCTCGACGGCCAAGTTCATCTGGCTCTTTGCGGCCGCACGCCTGATCATGCCCCTGCTCATCGCCCGGACCCTGCCCGAGCCGGTCATCGCCATGCTCACCTTTCCCCAGCTTGTCACCGCTCTCATCGGCGGCGTGCTCGCGCTGCTCTTCCACGCCCTCCTGGTGCGGCGGCGCATCCTCTCCACACCGGCTTGAGCCTGCTCAAGGCCTGTCCTGCACTGCTTTCCACTGCGCACAGCGGAGCCTCCCCGTCGGATACACACCCCTGCGGCCGGCAGCAGCAAGAGACCACGGCGGCAGCTATCCCCAGACAAAAGGCGGCCGGGAGAGCCGTTGGAACTCGCTATTTTATTGAATGTTTGGTTTTATTTTCGTAATTTGTGAGTCATTCTTTCGGTCTTGCCCGGGGTTCAAGGAGTCCATGTCCAACGCCATCGAGATTATCGGGGCGCGCACCCATAATCTGAAAAATATTTCCGTGACCATCCCCCGCAACCAGCTGGTGGTGATCACCGGAGTTTCGGGTTCGGGTAAATCGAGCCTGGCCTTCGATACCCTCTACGCCGAAGGACAGCGCCGGTATGTCGAGTCGCTCTCCGCCTATGCCCGCCAGTTTCTGGAGCGGATGGACCGCCCGGACGTCGACCAGATCTACGGCATCTCGCCCGCTGTCGCCATCGAGCAGAAAAACACCAGCCAAAGCTCCCGCTCCACCGTCGGCACTGCCACCGAAATCCATGACTATCTGCGGCTGCTCTATGCCCGCATCGGCCACGCCTTCTGCCCCTCCTGCGGGGAACCTGTGCGGCGGGAAGAGGTCGGCGATGTCGTGGAGCATGTGCGGAGGCTGCCGGCGGGCACCCGCTGTATCATCACTTTCCCCCATCCCGCGGATGCCCCCGGTCTCGAATCCCTGCGCCTCAAAGGCTACCATCGCTATCTCAAGCAGGGAAAGACCGTTACGTTCGACGACACCCCCCCGGAAGGAGAGCAGATCGACGTCATCGTCGACCGGCCGGTCGCATCGTCGGAGACGAGCAACCGCGTCGCCGATTCGGCCCACCTCGCTTTCGAGATGGGCAAAGGCCACCTCGACCTCCATTTCACGCAAGGCCCCGCGCAGCCCTTCTCTGAAGGCTATGAATGCGCGCGCTGCGGCATTGTCCTTTCCGAACCGCAGCCCGGGCTCTTCTCCTTCAACCACGCCACCGGCGCCTGCCCCGTCTGCAACGGCTTCGGTGACATCATCACCATCGACGAAGATCTGGTCATCCCCAATCCCGAAAAGAGCATCGCCGGGGGGTGCATCGCTCCGTGGAGCACGCCCAGCCACCGCGAGCTGTTCGAGCAGCTCATGCACATCGCCCCCCGCCATGGCATCGATATCCACGCCCCCTACGCCGAACTCGGCGAGGAGGCCAGAACGATCATCTGGAAAGGAGTCGATGACTATCCCGGCATCACGGCTTTTTTCGGCTGGCTCGAGAGCAAAAAATACAAGATCGGCGTGCGCGTTTTCCTCAGCCGCTACCGCGGCTATGTCACCTGCGCCGCATGCAAGGGCTCACGGCTGCGGCCCGAAGCCCTCAACTTCCGCATCAACGGCGTCACCATCGCCGATTTGAACCGCAGATCCCTGCTGGAGGTGCTGCACTTTTTCACGACACTGCAGCTGAGCGGCTACGAGTCGGCCATCGCCGGCCAGATCCTCAAGGAGCTGCTCAACCGCATCACCTATCTCGACACCATCGGCATGGGCTACCTGACCCTCGACCGCCGCACCGGCACGCTCTCGGGCGGTGAGTTCCAGCGCATCAATCTCGCCACCGCGCTCGGGGCCCAGCTGGTCGGATCGCTCTACATTCTCGACGAACCGACCATCGGGCTTCACCCGCGCGACAGCGCAAAACTGGTCGAGATCCTCAAGGCCCTGCGCGATATCGGCAACACGGTGGTTGTGGTCGAACACGACCGCGAGATGATGCGCCAAGCCGACCAGATCATTGACCTCGGCCCCGGTGCGGGCGAGAACGGCGGCGAAATCATCTTCAGCGGCACTTTTGACGAGATCCGCATCGACGGCCGCTCGCTGACCGGCGCCTATCTCCGCGGCAACCGCATGATCCCGCTCCCGGACCGGCGGCGTCCGCTCAGGCGACCCGGACTGCAGATCAGGGGAGCCCGGGAACACAATCTCAAGAACATCGACGTCGATTTTCCCCTCGGGGGCATGGTGGTGGTTACAGGGGTGTCCGGCTCGGGCAAGAGCACGCTGGTCCACGATGTCCTCTACGCCGGGCTGATGAAGAAAAAGGGGAGCTGGAAAAAACGTGTGGGGCGCTTCCGCAGCCTGACCGGGGAGGAGCTGATCGACGAGGTGGTGATGGTCGATCAGTCGCCCATCGGCCGCACACCGCGCTCCAATCCTGCAACCTACGTCAAGGCCTTCGATCCCATCCGCCAGCTCTTCGCCGAGACCCATCGCGCCCGCGTCCGCGGCCTGAAATCGGGGGCCTTTTCGTTCAATGTGCCCGGCGGCCGCTGCGAGACCTGTGAAGGCGCAGGCGTGGTCCGGGTGGAGATGCAGTTCCTCGCCGATCTGCTGCTCGAATGCGACAGCTGCGGCGGGAAACGCTATCGCCGGGATATCCTCGATATCCAGTACCGCGGCAAAAACATCGCCGAGGTCCTCAATATGACGGTCAGCGAGGCCCTCGATTTCTTCAGCCATGAACATGCGGTGACGCGGCGGCTGCTGCTGCTCAAGGAGGTCGGCCTGGGCTATCTCAAACTGGGGCAGCAGGCCACAACCCTCTCCGGCGGTGAAGCCCAGCGCGTCAAGCTGGCCGCCCATCTCGGCGAGCCCAGACGCAGAGAAGTCTTTTATATCTTTGACGAACCGACCACCGGGCTCCACTTCGATGATGTCGCCACCCTGCTGCATTGTTTCAACGCCCTCATCGCCGCGGGCCACTCGGTGCTGATCATCGAACACAATCTCGATGTCATCAAATGCGCTGACTATATCATCGACCTCGGCCCCGAAGGCGGAGAGGCCGGGGGCTGCGTCGTCGCACGCGGAACGCCGGAAGAGGTCGCGGAGGTCGCCGCTTCCTTCACGGGACACTATCTCAAACCGCTGCTGATAAAACCCTGATAAAAATAGATTGCATAGCGTTATAATTATTTCTATTTTTTATCCGTTTTATTGGAAAGTCAATCGCATCAGAACAAACCCTTGCATACGGGTATCCATTCTCATTGTGCTCCTCTGGCTCGCAGTGGCGAAGAGCGCCCCGGCAGCACCCGCAGATTCCGATTCTACGCAGGAAGAGCAGCCCTCCTGGAGCGGTGGTGTGGAAATTGCCCTGACCAATAACTACCTTTGGCATGGCATCTCCGTCAACAAGGGAGCGATATTGCAGCCCGCCGTGTGGCTGACACATAAAGGGGTCACTCTCTATCTCTGGAGCAGCTGGACCCTCACGCGGCAGCGCTACGATATCAAAAGGTCCGAAATCGAGGCCGCCCTCATCCATGATTTCAGTCTTGAAAATCTGGATATCGAGGTCTATTTCAACTATTATAAATACATCGATCAACCGGACGATCCCGACACCGGCGAGGCGGCCCTGATCATCAGCCGCCCCTTCGGCCTCGTCAGGACGAAACTCTCCCTCTTCTGCGATGTCGTGGAATATCCCGGAGCCCTCTATGCGGAACCGGCCCTGGAGGTGGAGAAGGAATTCGGCACAGCCTGGTCGGCATTCGGCGCCGTAACCCTCGGCCTGGGATCAAAAAAGTTCAACACCGTCTACTGCGGGATCGCGAGTGCGACCATCAGCATGCTCTCCCTGGACGGCCGGATTTCTCGCACCCTGACGTCGGGGCTCTATCTGCAGCCCTGGTTTCAGTACAACTTTACCCTCAACACTGAGCTCAAAGGCTCTCTGGGAAAAAGGAGCGGCTGCTTCGGATTCACAGCGGGGAAGGAGATATGAGCTGCAGCCGTCAAACGCCCCATAGTCAAGCCCGGAGTAGTTCCCGGCCGGGGCGGTATATGTATCACATCAATCCGTTTGGAGGAAACCTGAATTGAATAAAACAAATCCGCTGGTTCCGAAACGCATGTTCTTCACCAAGGGCGTCGGCTATCACAAGAACAAGCTGCAGAGCTTTGAGCTTGCCCTTCGTGACGCCGACATCGAGGTCTGCAACCTGGTCCTGGTCTCGTCCATCTTCCCGCCCGACTGCAAGATCGTCAGCCGCGCCCAGGGCATCAAGCTGCTCTCGCCCGGGCAGATCACTTTTGTCGTCATGGCCCGCGAAGCCACCTGCGAGCCCAACCGCCTGATTTCGGCCGCCATCGGTCTGGCCACCCCCAAGGACTCCAACCAGTACGGCTACCTCAGCGAGCACCACGGCTTTGGCGAAACCATGAAAAAGTCGGCCGATTTCGCCGAGGACCTCGCCGCCACCATGCTCGCCTCCACCCTCGGTATCGAGCTCGATCCCGAGGTGGCCTGGGACGAACGCAAGAAAGAGTACAAGGTCGATCAGAAAAACAATTTCGTCAGCCGCAGCATCTGCCAGTCGGCCGAGGGACACAAGGGCGGTCTCTGGACCACCGTTCTGGCCGCCGCCGTCCTGATTCTGGAATAGGACGCTCCGCACAGGGTGTTAATGATTGATGGCGCCTCCACCGGACAGCCTCCGGCGCGCGCCATTCTCGTTTCCGGTCACATGTCATCTCCGCCGTCCTGACTTTATCTAACCTGCAAGGGAGCCTATGCATCTTCATCGACCCTCCTACTTTCATGACGCGCCGGACATCGTCCCGGCCCGCGTCAAGCGCAACCAGAATATCTCCGAATTCGTCGAGGCCCTGGGAGCCACCTCTTTCGAGGCCCGCAACGTCTACCGCGGCGCCCACCTCTTCAAGCGCATGGTCCACGACGGCGATACCATCTGGCTCGGCATTGCCGGGGCCGGCATCGCCGGCGGCATGGGCGGTATGGTCATCTCCCTGCTCGAAGCCGGATTCATCGACATCATCTGCTCAACCGGCGCCCAGGTCTATCACGACCTCCACTTCGCCTTCAGCCTGCCGGTCAAGGCGATCAGCCCGCTGGCCAACGACGACGAACTGCGCGCCTCCGGGGATACCCGCATCTACGACATCGGCATCCGCGAAAAGGAGACCCTCGAAGCCCAGGATGAGATCATCCGCCGTTTTGTCGTCGAACGCTATGACCGCCTCAAGGGCAAGACCCTGAGCAGCTGGGAGTTCAACTACGAGATGGGCCTCTGGGTCGCCGAAAACGCTCCCCATCCCGAATTGAGCTTCGTCGCCGTCGCCGCCCGCGCCGGGGTGCCCATCTTCTGGGACTCGCTCTCCAACCACTCCATCGCCATGAACCTGGCCCGCACCGACCGCGAGGGCTATCCTGTGATCATCTCCGGCCAGAGGGATATCTTCGACTCCGCGGCGATCAGCTACGGCGCCAACGGCACCGGCTTTGTCGAGCTGGGCGGTGGCGGACCCAAGAATTTTATCCAGCAGACCGGCCCCACTATCAGCCAGATCCTCGGGGTTGATTTCGAGGGCGCCGACCGTGGGCTGCAGATCGGCACCGCCGTCGAGCGTGAGGGCAGCCTCTCCTCCTGCACCTTCAGCGAAGCGGTCACCTGGGGCAAATACCGCTCCACCGGCGACGACAAGCTGGTGCAGATCTGGGGCGAATACTCGGTCATCTTTCCGATCCTGACCGCTTTCGCCCTCGATCAATGCCAGGACCGTCCACACAAACAGATCGTCGGCCGCATGCCGGCCCTCATCGAAAAACTGGCGGGCGCATGATGAAACTGAACAACACCCCCTTTCTCGCCCCGGAACAAGAGTTCTGCGAATACGCCACCGCCGCGGCCGCCATCCTCCCCTTCCCCTACGAGGGCGGCGTCTCCTACGGCCATGGCACCGGCGCCGCCCCCAAGGCAATCCTCCAGGCCTCTGCCTATGTTGAATTCTACGATGAGGTCCTCAAAGCCGAACCCTTTCGTATGGGCATCGCCACCCTCGCCGCGCCGGCCATCCCGAAAAATCCCGAAGGGATGGTCAATACCCTCTACGAAAAAACCCGGGCCCTGCTCCAGGATGACAAGTTCGTCGTCGTCCTCGGCGGGGACCACTCCATCTCCAGCGGCTTCTTCAGGGCCCTGCTCGAGAAGCATGGCCGCCTCTCCTGCATCCAGCTCGACGCCCATTCCGACCTGCGCGAGGAGTACGAGGGCAGCCGCCTCAGCCACGCCAGCGTCATGGCGCGCATCCGCGAGATGACGCCGCACGCTCTGCAGCTCGGCATCCGCGCCCAATGCATCGAGGAGGCGCAGGCTATCGCCGCCCATAACTGGCCGGTCATCACCATGCACGACTATCGCAAGGGAGGCTTTGATCTCGACGCGGCCCTGACGGCCCTGCCCGATCCGGTCTTCGTCACCGTGGACCTCGACGCCTTCGACCTGAGCGTCATCCATACCACCGGCACGCCCGAGCCGGGGGGCTTTACCTGGGATGAAGCGCTGGAACTGCTGGAAAAGATTTTTATGCGGAAAAATGTGGTGGGATTCGACCTGGTCGAACTGGCCTATGACGAGGCGGACCGCAATTCAGCTTTTTGCAGTGCCCGTCTCGCCTACAAGATGCTCGGCTTCAAGCTCGCCGCCGAAGTGGCGCGGGGCAAATTGAGCTGGCCGGAGAAGCCGGCCGGGCCGCTCTTCAAATAGATATTCCTGACCTGTAGGGCCGCTGCGAGCGGCCCTCTCCTTTTACACCCCCCTCTCTTCACCTGATGATCCCGTGTCGGGCCAGGATCGCCTTGACCTCGTCGATCGGCAGGGCTTCGACAGTGGCATGGGCGCCGGACTGCGTGGTGGCGCGCAGCAGAGAGTTATAGATCGCCTCGACGGTGGCATCGACGGCCGCCTCAAAGAGCGGGTTCATCTCGCTGTTGCCGACTTCATGGTCAGCGGTCGCCTCCGCCGCGCTGCGACGCGCGTCGCGGCGGACGCCGGGGTGGGTCGAGAAGGCGATGACATAATCGCCTGAGCCGTTGGAAGCAAAGCCGCCGGTCCGGGCGATGCCGAGCAGGGCGCGGGCGGCCAGCCGCTGCAGATTGCGATCGGAGAGCGGGGCGTCGGTAGCGATCACGACGACGATCGAGCCGTCCGCCTCCTTGCCGACATGGGGATGAACCCCGCCGCGCCCTAGCTCCCGGCCCACCGGCACGCCCGCGATGGTCAGATCCTGCCAGCGGCCGAAATTGGACTGCACCAGCACCCCGAGACGCCAGGGCTGGTTGGGAATGAGGCGCGAACTGGTGCCGATGCCGCCCTTCCACTCAAAGGCCACGGTGCCGGTGCCGGCGCCGACCGAGCCCTCGGCCACTGCGCCGTCCGAGGCGTTCTCCAGAGCCGCCACCAAATCTTCAGAGGCCACCGGAAAGGAGCGAATCGCGTTGAGCGCCCAGCCGTCGTTGGTCTCGGCGACCACCGGATTGATCGAGCGCACCTTTTCCATGCCGGGCTGGCTGAGCATCCACCGGGCGAGGGCTTCCGCCACCCGCCAGACGCTGAGGGTGTTGGTCAGGGCGATCGGGCTCTCGAGTTCGCCGAGTTCGGCAACCTGGGTGGATCCGGCCAGCTTGCCGTAGCCGTTGCCCACTGCCACCGCCGCCGGCACGCGGTTTTCATAAAGATTGCCGGCATGCGGCAGGATCACCGTCACCCCGGTGCGCACCGAATCCCCGCGGATGAGCGTGGTCTGGCCGACCTGCACCCCGGGAACATCAGTGATCGCGTTGAGCGGGCCGGGTTCGAGCGCGCCGACGACGATGCCCAGATCGCGCGCCCGCGGCCGCTCCGCTGCGCTCGCGGAGGCGGTGAAAATCAGGCCGGCAGCCCAGAAAAAGAGCAATGGCAGAAGCATACAATTTTGCATCCCTGATCTCCCGGTTGTTCAGGTTACACTGGATTCTAGTATACAAAATCGCTGCATCGCAAGCAAGGGGAATCATGCGCCGGCACGTCCGTCGGACCAGCTTTCTTTCCCCCTTTTTATTCGGCCGAGCTGCACACTTTTTCAGAAGCACTGCGCCATCCGCGCCGGCCTAGATGCCAAAGTTTTTACTGAAATTGTACGAATAAACTCTTATATTGGAGCAGGAGAGTACATCCCTATTAGACAAAGGAAAACCGGAGATGAAAAAGGCAATTCTATTGTGGGCGATGCTGGTATGGTTTGGGATTGTTCAGGCGCAGCCGGCCGATACAGCCGTCATCGAGCCCCCCCAGCTGATGATCCGCTGCGACGACATCGGCATGTGCCACACCGTCAACATGGCGGCGCAGCAGCTCCTCGAGAAAAAGATCCCCTTCTCCGCCTCGGTGATGTTCGTCTGCCCCTGGTATCAGGAGGGCGTCGCAATCCTGAAAGAGCATCCCGAAATCGCGGTGGGGGTCCACCTCACCCTGAACGCGGAGTGGAAAAACTACCGCTGGGGACCGGTGGCTGGAGCCGGCTCCGTCCCCAGCCTGGTCGACAGCTGCGGCCACTTTTTTCCCTCCAGGGATCGGTTTTTCGCCAACCGCCCCAAAACTGAAGAGGTCGAAATCGAGCTGCGCGCCCAGATCGAGCGCGGCCTGCGCTCCGGCCTGCGCATCGACTATATCGATTATCATATGGGGACGGCGGTTTCAACACCGGAACTGCGCGACCTGGTGGAAAAACTGGCGAAAGAGTATCACCTCGGAATTTCACGCTATCTGGGGGAGATCGATGCTAAAAGCATCTATGCGGTGCGGCCGGAGGCCAAAACCGACAGCCTGGCGGCGATCGTCAGCCGCCTCGAAGCGGAGAGCATTTCGCTGGCGGTCTTTCACATCGGCCTGGAGACCCCGGAGATGGGCGCCCTCACTGACCTGAATTCCTTCGGACTGGTGGAGATGAGCCGTCATCGCCACGCCGAGCTGAATGCGCTCTGCTCGGATGAGCTGAGGAGTGCCGTGCAGGCCGGAGGGATCCGCCTGATCACATACCGCGATCTCGTCAAGGAGGTGGGTCTGGAAAATATGAAAGCCCCGGTGGAAAGCGATTACTGATCGCGCCGGGGCTCATAGTCAATGGAATGCGCTCTGCTGCTGGATGCGCCAGGGGCCTAATGCGCCGCCTCACCCCGGTAGCGCTTCTCTCCGGCCCTGACCGCGATGGGCAGCCGGTTCTGGTCCGGCGGCAGGGGACAGGTCGCGTAGGGGGTGAAGGAACAGGGGGGATTGTAGGCCTTGTTGAAATCGATGATGGTCTCGCCCGCGGAATCGGGCCGCTCGACATAAAGAAAGCGGCCGCCGCCATAGGTCTCCCCGCCGCTGGTCTCGTCGGCGATGATGACGAAGAAGGGCTCACCGGGCCCCTCGTCAAGGGGATCCAGGCGGTACTCTTTGCCCTGGATAGTGAAAAGCAGCGCACCGGGGCAGGGCTGCTCCTCCACCTGCCCGACCACATTGACGATCCTGAGTTTCTTCACCGGCTCATAGGGGACAAATTTCGCCCTGAGACGCCAGGCGGGATCGACGGGGTAGCGTTCGATGCCCTGAAAGTTTGTCAGATTTTCGTGCGCGCTGTCGCGCAGACGGATGGCGTAGCGGTCGCCACGCCGGATGACATGCCACGAGAGGGTCCCGTAGCAGAGCATTGTGGGCGCGCCGGCGGCATCATCCTGCATAATCATCTCCTGCACCCGGCTGCTGTCGGCTGCGGTGACGATGACCTCCAGCAGGATACGGACGCGCACGACACCCTTTTCGAGAAAAAAGGAGCCCATCCGGGCGGGTGCACTCCCCTCCGGAAAGCGCACCGGATTATCCGACCCGCTGCCGAAGCGGTTCTCCCCCTCCTCCAGCCAGAAGCGTCCCGCCAGACTCAGCCAGCCGTCGGATTTGGTGAGATTGGCCACGCGCCGGGCGTGCCAGCCGTCGATCTCCCGCCGGTAAGCTTCCTCATCCGCCTTGTCTCCCGGGGACGAGCAGGAGAGAACCCATCCCGTCATCAAAAAAACTACCAGGCCAAATCCTCTTTTCATTTCATCCTCTCCAGTAATAATTGTCCATTGTGAGGATAAAATAGGGCGCCGCTGCGTCAAATACAACCGCTTTTTCGTCCACGCAGGGGTGTCAGGACGGATAGCGGTGTTTTTTTTCTGTGCCGTTAAGTAAAAGTTTCGTATCTTGGTCCGGTACGGCAGTCAGGAGGCTGCCCCTGGCATTTTCAAGAGTCCGGCAATAATCCGTGACTGACGGAGCAATCGCCGCTTCACAGCCGCCGGCAGAGAGCGGCATCCCCCTCCAGAACTGGACGCAAAGGAATAGAAATGATGATGAGAATGGGCGGAGGCGGCGGTTTACGCCGCATCATTGAAGCCACTGATGAAAAACCGAAAATAACCTGGTCCCTGCTCAAGCGGGTGCTCCATTTTGCCAGACCCTACCGCTGGCGGATCGTCACTATCCTGATCCTCATCCTGGCGCAGACGGGTCTGATGCTGTTGACCCCGCTGATCATGCGGGACCTGGTCGACAAGACCATTCCCGCCAAGGATCTCCATCGTCTGCTGATCCTGGCCCTGAGCCTGCTGTTGATACCGGTCGTTTCGGGTGTCATCGGCGTTTCGCAGCGGCGCCTCAACGCCCGGGTGGGTGAAGGGGTGATCTGCGACCTGCGCACGGTGCTCTACGCCAACCTGCAGCGCATGTCCCTGCGCTTCTTCACCAACACCCAGGTCGGCGAGCTGATGAGCCGGTTGAACAACGACGTGATGGGGGCTCAGACGGCCATCAGCAGCACGATCGTCGGCATCGTCACTCATCTGATCCAGGCGGTGGCCGTTCTGGTGGTGATGCTCTCTCTGGAATGGCGGCTGACGCTGATCAGCGTCATCATCATGCCGCTCTTTATACTTGCCGCCCGGCTGCTCGGCAACAAACTGCGCGACATCGCTCGCAGCCAGATGGAGGCCAACGCCCAGATGAATGCGATGATGAACGAAACCCTCAACATCGGCGGCGCGCTTTTGGTCAAACTCTTCGGCCGCCGTCATCTGGAGGTCGACCGCTTCGGGCAGCGCGCGGCGCAGGTGCGCGATCTGGGGGTCAAACGGGCCTTCACCGGCTCCATCTTCATGGCGATCATCGGCCTGATCAGCGCCGTGGGCACCGCCCTGGTCTACGGCCTGGGCGGCTATTACGTTATCCTCGGGGCCTTCACCATCGGCACAATCGTGGCTTTCGGCTCCTATCTGCACCAGCTCTACGGCGCCCTGCAGTCGCTCTCCAATGCCCCGGTAGAATTTGCCACCTCGATGGTCAGTTTCGAGCGCGTCTTTGAGGTGATCGATCTGCCGGTCGATATTCCGGAGATCGAGGGCGCCCGGACCTTGAAAAATGTCCAGGGCGAGATCCTCTTCGAGGATGTCTATTTCCGTTACAACAACAGTGATGAAAATATGCTCAGCGATGTACGCCGCTACGGCAGCATGGACAATGTGACGGGAGTGCTCTCCGGCCGGATGGCGAGCCGGGAAGACGACGACGCTCCGCGCAGCCAGGCGCGCGCCAACGCCCTGGAGGCGATCTCCTTCCGCGCGGAGCCGGGGCAGATTGTGGCCATCGTCGGTCCGAGCGGAGCCGGCAAGACCACCCTTACCTACCTCATCCCCCGGCTTTACGATCCCACCTCCGGAGTCGTCCGCATCGACGGTCATGACCTGCGCGAAGTGACGCTCGAATCCCTCTCCAGCCAGGTCGGCATGGTCACTCAGGAGACCCACCTCTTCCATGACACCATCCGCACCAACCTGCAATACGCCAAGCTGGATGCCACGCAGGCGGAGCTGGAGGAGGCGTGCCGGATCGCCAATATTCACGATTTTATCCGCGAGATGCCCGACGGCTACGACACCATCGTCGGGGAACGGGGCTTCCGGCTCAGCGGCGGGGAAAAACAACGTCTTGCCCTGGCGCGGGTGATTCTTAAAGATCCCCGCATCCTGTTGCTCGATGAGGCCACCAGCAGTCTTGACAGCAAATCCGAAGCCCTGATCCAGGACGCGCTTGAAAAAGTGATGGCCGACCGCACCAGCGTTGTCATCGCCCACCGGCTGAGCACCATTCTGGCGGCCGATATGATCCTGGCTATGGACCGCGGCCGCATCGTCGAAATCGGCAGCCACGACATCCTGCTGGCCAAAGGCGGGCTCTACGCCACCCTCTACGAAACCCAGTTCCGCAAGGATGATCCGGGCGACAAGTCATCTTGAAATTGATCAATGTGAGGAAGGACGAACCGGTATCGGCAGTTCACAGTCAGAGTTGTTTGCATGCGGCCTGTCCGAAAGCCGGTTCATCAGGTAAGGACTTGAGCATGGAAGGTCGGTATGAAGCAGCTATCAAGAAATCAGAGAGGATGATCCATGGAATTTGATGCGCTACTGCATGCCCGGTACAGCGTGCGCGCCTACAAGCCGGATGCGGTGGAACCCGACAAGCTTGAGAGAGTGCTGCAGGCCGCCAATCTTGCGCCCACGGCCTGCAACCGCCAGCCTTTCAGGCTCATCGTTCTGGAAACCCGCGGCCGTGAGGCCGAACTGGGCCGCATCTATCACCGCCCGTGGTTCGTCCAGGCGCCGGTCATCATCGCCATTGTGACCCTGCCTGACGAAGCCTGGTCTCGCCGGGACGGCGCCAACT
>JAKQKF010000329.1 GCA_029560815.1 bacterium | reverse complement strand
GCAAATCCTCCCTCATCGGTGCGGAAGCGGCCCAGATCGGCCAGCACCCCCTGCACGATCGCCCGGTAATCGCGGACGCCTTTGGCCTGCAGGCCAAAAGCCTCGACCAGGTCGGCCGAGACCAGCACTGGCAGGGCGCGGGAGAGGCGCTGCTCGAGGCATTCGTAGGGATAGTCGACCAGATATTCGAAAGGCGCAGATAGCTCCGAAAAGGCCGTCGAGGCGAGCGAGACATCCAGGGTCGAAAGCTCCTTGTGGGCATCCTGCGGGATTTCGAGAGTCTGGAGCGCCGGGCCGTCGGCGCGCTGATAGAGGGCCACGCTCTCGCGCACCCCCGGGGCCTGGACCGGAATCGTCCTTAAAAGTCCGTCGCTGTAGCTGCCCATCCGGCAGCGGAACTGGAAGGTCGCCTTGCCCTCTTTCACTGCCTTGAATTTGAAACGCACCTCCTGGCTGCCGCCCTGGGGCACGGTGACCGTGGCGCTGCTGCCGCCCTGCAGTTCGAGCCCATCGACCTGGAGGGTCACGGCCGCCTCGCCCGTCTGGCCCGAATAGTTGTGCACTACCGCGCCCGCCGAAAAGGTGTCGCCGATGCGGGCAAAGCGCGGCAGTGTGGCGAGCAGCATCACCGGCTGGTTGACCTTGAACTCGCTGCTGCCATAACCGAATTCGGAGGCGATCGAATTGGCCACAGCCATGATCTTGAAGGTAGTGAGATTGTCGGGCAGTTTGAAGGTCACCCGGGCGCGGCCGGTGGCATCGACGTCGAGCGCCGGATGCCAGTAGGCGGTCGCCTTAAAGTTCTTGCGCAGATCCATTTCGCTGCCGAATCCTTCGGCCCCGCCGCCGCCGCGCTTCTCGCCTTTCTCGCCATAGTTGCGCTGTTCGACCACGTGCAGCCGGGTCTCGGAGGTCTGCACTGAAAGCGGCCGGTTGCCGTAGAATGCATCGAAAGGATCGGGCAGCTCGTAATTGATGAGATTGAGGACGCCGCGGTCGACAACGGCCAGGGTTACTTCCGCGGCCGAAGGCTCGCCCGCCGCATCACGGACATCGATGTCGAGGGTGACCGTCGCACCGGGCAGATAGTCGCTCCGGTCCGGTTTGACCGCCACTTTTAGATGCCGGGTGCCCGGATCGACCGGCAGGTTGACGTAGCCGATCTTGAAGGCCGGCCGGCCGATATCCTCGCCCTCTTCCGAATAGATATGGTCGCTCGAGCGCCCGCGCAGCAGAATAACCGACATGAAGACATTGGGCAGATGTTTGTGCGTCAGCGGGATCTCGATGGTCGGGGTGCTGCCGCTGAGGGTCAGCACCTGCTGGCTCATCACCCCTTCGCGCTCGAGGGTGACCAGGGCGCGGGCACTCTCGAAGGGCGACTTGACCATCACCCGGGCGGTCTGTCCCGGTTTGTAGGAGGCTCGGTCGGCCACCAGCTCGATGCGGTCGTCGTCCTCGCGCTCCCAGGCGACATAGCCCTTGCCGGTCACATAGATATAGCTTTCGCTCCGGGTCGCCCGTCCGCCGGCCTCTCGGCCCGCAGCCTCGAGGAAATAGATCCCCGCCTCTTTCGGCGTGAAGCTTTTGCTCTGGGCGGCAGCAGTGCTGGTGACGGCGATGGAATCGACCGGCGTATCCACCACCTTGCTCAGCCATTCATAACGGCCGCCGCTCCCGGCCTTGCGCACCGAATGCCACTGACGCTTGACCAGCCGCACCTTGAGACTTTTGCCCGGGGCGGTCGTCCCTTCGGGGGTCACCGTGACCAGATCAAACGGCAGCGGTTTCATCGCCTCGGCAAATGAGGTGGCGGGCCTGAGGCCGATATAATAGGAGGCGGGATGGATGATGATCTTTTCGCTCGCTCCGATCACCTGACGGCCCGGGCTGGTGACATCGGCGCTGACCATGAGCGAGAGGGGAAAATCGACGCCCGCGGCGCGAACGGGAACAGCGAAACGGGCGTTCCCCTGATCATCGAGGGTCCCGCGCGACTGGGAGAGGACGCGACCGGCGAAGCGCTCGGTCTCCGCATCGTACCACTCCGGCACGCCGAACTGGTAACCCTCAAAGCCCTCGGGCCGGAAACCGTCGCGGTCGAGATAGGCGTTCCAGGCGACCTTTTGCCCGGCGAGGGGCGCGCCGAAAAGATAGTGGGCCGAGACGAACGCTGCGGCGCTGTCGCCGAGCAGAAACGAGGAGGCGGCGGCGCGCACCCGCACGGAAAACTCCGCGGGCCGGTAGGCTTCCACGCGGAAGGAGGTGTACATATAGCTCTCGCCCTCCATGCCGCTGCTGTCGGGCGGATCGCTCAGGTTGGCATAGTAGTAGCCCAGGGGCGCCGTCTCCGCCAGCTTGAGATCATAGTCGAAGGAACCGAACTCGGAGAGCGTGACGGTCTGGTTGACCAACTCAGTGCCGCGGCTGTCGCTGAGGCGGAAGAGATAGCTTTTCCCGGTCGGGAGCCCCCAGTCGTGATAGCGCCGTTCGCGCAGCATCCCCTTGAGATGGACAGTCTCGCCGGCGCGGTACAGGCCCCGCTCCGTGAAGAGCAGTCCGGCGTGCTTGACCGGCTCGGGATTCCATTCGTACTCGATATCGAAACGATAGGGAAAAATGCCGGTGCCCCAGTCCGAAGCGTTGTAGGCAAAGTCCTGCTCCTTGTAGACAAAGACCCACTGACGCGGCTTTTCCCAACGGTTGATCGAGGCGATGCCGAGCTCACGCCAGCCCGGGGTTTCGCACAGCCCGAGGGGCCCCGTGCTCCCGCTCCAAAGCACCCGGTTGCGGTCATCGCGGATCTCGACTCTGGCTCCGGCCACCGGCGTGGCATCCTTGAGGTTGGTCACCCAGACGAGATTATTGAGAGGCGAAAATTTGGCCGAAACTCCGAGGTTGGTCACCTGCAGCAGGATACGGTTATAGCGCACCGGGATCTCCGGATCGGTCGCGAGATCATCCACCTCCGAAAGCACCACGCCGGTCTTGCGGCCGCCGAGGACCCAGTCCACCTTGAGGGGCTGCGCCGCCTTGACGTTCCGGGGCTGCCTGATCTCCCAGAGCCGGTCGATCATAAAAAGCGAGTCGGGAAGGGGTTTGCCGCGGCCGTAGATATCGTCGGTGGAGAGCAGCAGGGGGATGAGCCGATCCGGGGCGACCAGGCCAAGGCGCACCTTGACCTTTTCCTTGTTGACAAAAAAGACCGGATAGCTGCGATCGCCGTAGGCTTCGAGCACCCCGGGACCGGTGTTCATCGAGACCCTGGCGGGATAGGCCGCCGTGCGGAACGAGTCGGTCACGGCGCTGCGGATGCGGTTGCCGTGCACATCCTGCAACCCGCCGTCGATGGTGAAGCGGTAGCGGGTCTCGGGCTGGAAGTCCAGGTTGAGGCGGAGCTCGCCAACCCCCCAGGTACGCTCGGCATAATAGTCGGGGACGCTGACTTCCGGCTGGAATTTGAGATGTTTGATCAGCTCCGACGGGGCGACCCGGTTGCTGAAATTGAACTGGATGCCGCTCCCCGGGGTGATCACCTTCCCCTCATCGCTGCGTCCGGAGGTGAATCCCCGGTAGACGAGATCGCCGACGGTGACCACCGTGATGGTGCGCGCTTCAGCCAGGCCGAGCGCACCCTCTTTGGCCGGCAGCCCCGGCTGCAGCTTCAAGGTATAGCTCTTGTTGCGGGCGAGAGGCGCCGCGGGCGTGGCGGCGATCACGCGGGTGGAATCATCGCCGAGGCGCCAGTGGCGGTGCAGCTCCTCATAGGTGGCATGGCGGAAGCGCAGCGGAACCGCGCGTGTCCCGTCGCTCAGAGTGATCTTGTCGCTGACGGTGCCCGGATCCATTTCGAGATTGAAGCAGAGGAAAAAGGCGCCGCGCGGATCGAATCCTCCCTCGCCGCTCTCCGGCGCCGAAGAGAGCAGCAGCGGACGCAGGGTTTCAAAGCTCCAGATATAAGGGGCATTCAGAGCGGCGCCGCTGAGGGCTTTGGTCCCCGCCGGGATGGTCACCTCGAAGCGGGTCGCGATGGGCAGAGTGTCAAGCGGCGTGAAAACCAGGGTGCGGGTGCCCATCCAGCGGTATTTGCCCTTGACGGCCGGTGAGATCCTGATCGGCCCGGAGGCGAGACCCTCCGGCGTCGCCTTGAGCGCGACCATGGGCTCGCTGAAAGTGACGACAATGCTGAACGCATCGCTGACCGCCCCGACCGGGCCTTTGGGAGTGACGGACTGGACCTGCAGATCCCCGGCCAGAGTAGCGCCGGCGAGGGCCAGCATCAGGAAAAAGAGACTCCATCCTTTCATCAAAACCTCCACTCGATTTCAAATCCCACCCCAACGCGGAATTGACGGCCCGGCCGCGCTGAGCCGATGACCAGGCGCAATACGGCTTTTTCATGAGTTTAACAAGTTTTACAGCCATTTGCAAGCATTTGTTGCTTGACTTTCATAGCGCCAGAATGTATAATTCAGTATTCCATCGAATTCCGGATTTTCCAGCCAAAACAGCTTCGGGCAGCATGGAGTGAGGAGAGGGTCATGGCCGGTCTTGTACAAAAGTTCCATTTATCAGGCAGTCGTTCCATCTCCATTTGCATTCTTGCCGCGCAGTTGGCCCTGACCGCCTGTGCCCCGGAAAGCGTGAGCGAGACGGCCCTCTCAATTCCTCCTGAAAAACTGCCGCAGCGACTGGCCGTCCAGAAACGCCATCCCCTGCCGCCGGCCGGAACCTTCCGCATCGCTGACCTCGATGGAGATGGCTATGATGAGATCATCAACATTAATGCGCAAATGGATTCCGCCTCGAGAACGCCCGCGCATGTCACCTACTCCGATCTCGAACACATCCGCGCCGGGGCCCAGCTCAACTTTTCCGGTCTGATCAACGCCACGGTTTTTAACTGGGACCAGGACGAGAAGATGGAACTCTTTGTCGATGAACAGAGCGGGGATGATCTCCTCCTGCATGTCTTCGACCATCGGGGCAGCCGCCTGGCCCTGTTCACCCTGCTCCGGGATGCACCCGAAGCGGCTGATCCCGTCTGGCGCTGCATTGCCAGGCCGGCGGGACTCATCGACGGGAACCGCGACGGCCGGCCCGATCTGCTCATCATCATCTCCACCAACGAAGCCTACCAGCCCCGGCTCATCAAATTGCTGGATATCCACACCGGCAAGACGATCTGGGATTATTACGGCGGCACGGTCATCGAGCAGATTTTTGTCGCCGACGCCAACCTCGACGGCGAGGAGGAGATCTATCTCAAAACCAACGCCCCCGGCAACGGCGTCGGCCAGCCTGTCAACGGCACGGACGACGGCCGTTCCTGGTTCATCATACTCTCCGCCGCCGGCGCTCCGCTCATCGTAAAC
>JAKQKF010000292.1 GCA_029560815.1 bacterium | reverse complement strand
CCCGGCCTGGGGCAGCAGGTCCGTTACCTGAGCGGGGGCAACCAGCAGAAAGTGGTGATGAGCAAGTGGCTCTGCTCCGAGTCGCGAATCCTCCTTTTCGACGAGCCCACCCGCGGCATCGATGTCGGGGCCAAGGTGGAGATCTACCAGCTCATGAACAAGCTTGCGGCCGACGGCGCCGCCATTCTGATGATCTCCTCCGAGCTGGCGGAAATCATCGGCATGAGCGACCGGGTGCTGGTGATGTGCCAGGGGCGCATCGCCGGGGAGCTCTCCGCCGCCGAGGCTACCCAGCAAAAGATTTTGAACCTCGCTTTGGGAGGCAACTGAGTGCGTGTAAAAAGCCTTTTCCTGCAGCACGGACGCCAACTCACCACCCTGTTCGTCCTCATCCTGCTCTCGGCAGCCCTCTGGGCGCTCTCCCCCCATTTCATGTCGCTCTCGAACTGGCTCAACATCGCCCAGCAGACGGCCATCAATGCGATCATCGCTGCGGGTATGACTTTTGTCATCATCAGCGCCGGCATCGACCTCTCGGTGGGCTCCATCCTTGCCCTCTCGGGGGTGGTCATGGCCAGTGCTCTGCAAGCGGGGGCGCCGGTCCCGCTGGCCCTCCTCCTCTGCCTGGTGGTTGGCGCCCTGTGCGGGAGCGCCAACGGTCTTCTCATCGCCCGCGGCAAATTGCCACCTTTCATCGCCACCCTCGGCATGATGAGCGTCGCGCGCGGCGCCGCCCTCATCTTCAGTGACGGCCGGCCGGTCTCGGGCTTTGCGCCCGGCTTCAGGGCGATCGCCAACGGGGAGTTTCTCGCCATCCCCCTCCCGGTCTGGATCATGGCGGCGGTCTATCTCATCGCCCATCTGGTGCTCAGCCGGACCCGGTTGGGACGCTACACCTATGCCATCGGCGGCAACGAGGAGGCGACCCTGCTTTCGGGCGTGAACGTCAAACTGCACAAAACCCTGGTCTACAGCCTCGCCGGGCTGCTCAGCGCCCTGGCGGCCATCCTGCTCACCGCCCGCCTCAATTCGGCGCAGCCCATCGCCGGGATGAATTATGAGCTGGACGCCATCGCCGCCACTGTGATCGGCGGCACCAGCCTGCTCGGGGGTGAG
>JAKQKF010000207.1 GCA_029560815.1 bacterium | reverse complement strand
CAGCGTGCGGGGCGTTCCGGATGCCGGTCACCGTCACGGTGTCCGCCAGGAGATAAATTCTGGCATTGTATTTATCCATGGCCACGTTGAGGTTCTCCAGGCTGCCCGGTTTGACGGAGAGGACCTCGCCACTGAGGAGTTCGGTGAGATACCAGGTTTTGGTGGAATCGAGGTTCAGGCTGGTGAGCGGCAGGTTCACCGATGCGTTTTCGGCGCGGCTGCCCATATTGAGAAGCACAAAGATGTTCTGCTCCTCATACCAGCGTCTGAAAGCAAACATGTAAGTGGATGGCGAGATGGGCAGTTCTGCAAAATTATCGCTGGTCAGTGCGGGCAGCATTTTGCGCCAGCGAATAAGGGTCTGATAGTAATAAAACAAGCCCTGGCTGTCCTGCGCGCGGATTGTTTCCCCTTTTTTGAAGATGGCCTCGCCATAGTAGGGATGGCGGCCGGTGAAGCCGATTTCCTGTCCATTATAGAGCAGCGGCACGCCGTGCAGTGAAAATTCGAGGGCGGCCGCCATGCGCGTCATCTCCGGGGTATGATGCCTTGCGAAGCGCTGGGAATCGTTGTTCTCCAGAAAGCGCAGAATTTTGGCGCGAGGATGAAAGCCGCTCCCCGAATTGGTCAGGGCATTGCGAAGGCGCAGGCTGCGTCCCGGCTGCCAGGAATTGAAAATGGTGACATATTGATCCTGCCAATAGTCGTGATAGAGGACCTGCCACGACCACTGTGAAACCCAGCCATCGTCCGCGCTCCAGTCGAAGGCCAGGTCAAAACGCCCGTCGAAGACGCGAGCGGATGGGGCTTTATCTTCCGCGAGCATCAGCAGTTCCGGCTTGATCTCCTTCAGGGCCAGACGCAGTTCGCGGGTGTAATCGGGACGGCGGGCGTTGACGCCCCAGACCGCGTCAAAGCGGTAGCCGTCGATGTCGAACTCCCTGACCCAGTAGGTGCAGATTTCCGTCATCCAGCGCCGGACTTCTGGATTGTCGTAATCAAGGTTGGGCAGTTCCTCCCAGAAATAGTAGACAAAACCCTGGGCGTGGAGGTTGTAATACTGCGAGTAGGGCACCTCGGGAAGGACTTCCGCGCTGCGCTGATAGAAATCGTAATAATGCGAGCAGGTGCCAAAGCGAACCGCATCGAGGGCGTAGGGATGCCTGATGTGGGAGTGGTTGGGGACCATGTCGAGGAGCACGCGCAAGCCTTGCGCATGGGCAGTGGCGACGAGATGGCGGAGATCTGCCTCATCGCCCACATCACTGCGCACCGTAAAATAGTCGGTGATGCCATAGCCCATGCCGCCGAAATCGAGGGTGCCAAAGGTCGGCTGCAGCCAAAGCGCCGTCACACCTAACTCCGCCAATTCAGGTATCTTTGCGGTGATGTCCGCCAGTCGACCGTCCTGCACAAAAGAGCAGGGGGTGATCTCGTAGAGGATCGCCCCGTCAATCCACGCGGCATGGTCGGTTTCGATCCGGAAGGGCCGGATGCCGCTCTGATCGAGGGTGATGAAGGTGCGGGCACGGGCGGTATCCCCGGCAGGCGTGACCGCAGTCAGATTGAAATAGTACTCTCCCGGGAGGCCGTCGCAGTTGATGGTGACCAGGGTAGTGCTGTCGCCGGGTGTGAGCAGGTTCACTGCAGCGGGGTTGCCGGGATCCGCCTGCCACTGATAGCTGAGGGGGGCTGAAACGGGATTTTCCATCACACGGCTGTGGAGCCGGATGCTTTTTCCCGGGGCGGTGGCCCAGGCGAAGAGGCGCGGTCGCAGCCTGTAGCCCAGGCTGAGTCTCAGGGTATCGGAGCGGATGGTGGTCCCGCCGCTGTCTGCTTCGGCAACGAGCGTATTGACACCTTCAGTGAGTGTGACAGTTACAGAAAAAGTGCCCTCCGCAGGGCTGACAGCGAAGGGAATCCGTTCTCTGTTGAGAGAAAGAATACCCCGGACCGGAGCAAAGCCTGTGAATGAACCCCTGATGACCTGACTCTGCCCCCAGACTGTAGCATCATTTTTGTGCAGGATGATTTCAGCATGCCCATTGAGGTGAAACAGGCCGAGCAAAACAATGAGAACTGCGGGTGCCTTCATTGCATCTCCCAGCTTCAGTACTTTCCATAGGTCGTGGCGACTTCCACCATCTTGAAGAGATTGGCCTCGGGGGTATCACGGCCGCACTGGTCGCCGGTGGAGAGAATGAATCCTCCCCCCTCTCCGGCGTCATCGATGAGGCGTTTGCATTTCTCCTCGATCTGTTCCGGCGTGGCGTGCAGCATAAAGTGTGTGGTATTGATATTGCCTTTAAGGCATATTTTTTTCCCGAAGCGGCGTTTGATCTCCTTGAGGTTTACATTACCCGAGGGAGGCTCTTCGAGGGGTTCGATGGAGGCGAGGTCGGACTCCTCGGCCACGATCTCCACCAGCTCATTGGAGCGGCCGCAGACATGCAGATGGGAGACGATCCCCGCCTCCCTGCAGATGACGGAGGCTTTCTGGATAAAGGGGAGCTCGAATTGGCGGAAGAGTTTGGGTGAGCTGACGCTGAGGCTGGCGCTGGAGCCGCCGAGCATGATGACATCGGCCTCGGCGCTGATCATGGCGCGTACATTGGCGAGGGCCCACTCCATCCAGAACTCGTGGATCTCCTCGACCAGCGCGGGTTCCATCATATAGTCGACGAACATCTGCTCAAAACCGCCTTGCCGGTTGCGGAAGAACCAGTCCTGAAAGACCGGCACCATGCCCATATAAACGCCATAATCGCCAATCACCTCCTTGTCACGGTAGGCCGGTTCCCATTTCCAGCCGCTCTCACCCATCATTAATTTCAGTTTTTTAAAGTCGGTGGCCAGCTCCTTGAGGGGTTTGACCCCCACCCAGGGTGGTTCATCGGCAAAAAAGAGCTCTTCCTCGGTGAGATCGCCGAGGGGGGTATGGCAGACGCGGCGCACCAGCTTGCCCTGCGGAGCGTCGGTAATGCGGCTTTCAAACTCGGGGCGGCTGTCGGGCTTGATCTGCTTGAGTCCGCCATACATGTAAAAACCATCGCAGCCGAAATACTGCACAGCCTTGACGTAAACCTCGCCGTGGGTCGCTGAAGTCCAGCCGAAGTGTTCACGTCCATCGAGATGGATGTCATAAAAGGGTCGTCCGTCGAGGCGGTCGGGAACCATCACGGAGATATCCGGGCTGACCGGCACATGGTCCGCCACGCCGCCTTTCATGGTGATGAGGAGTCTCTCTTTTGAGGTCATTTTATTTCCTTTGTGGGTTGGGCAGCCGGTCCCATGTGCTGAGGAGCTTCTGGAGGCGCATGAATGACCGTTTCGGAGAGCCGTCCTCCCGGACCAATCCGCCGTTGAGAATATGGGTGCGAAAATCAGCAAAATCGTACCAGTTGACCGCCTTGATCAACGGACGGCTGTAGTAAAGGGTGTAGACTTGTTCCAGCCAATCGGCCTGGAGCTCCTCGTCCCATGGCCGGTGCCATTCAAACGGTTCGGAGGGCAGGCTCATCTTGCCGGTTGCCACCAGATCGGCGGTAGGCCCGCTGGTGGTGCCCAGTTCGGTGATATAGATGGGCTTGCCGAACTTTTCAAAACGCTCGATCATGCGCATGATATCGGAGAGGTCGCGGCGCGGAAAATAGACCTGGATGCCAAGAACGTCGAATTCGACCCCGGCCTCGACCAGATCCTGGATGAAACGCTGCGGAGAGCGCAGAGGACGACTGGAGAGTTCTTTCTGCCGCGCCATCCGGCCCCAGGCGGCATATTCAGCCCAGGGCGCACAATTGTTGAGGATGCGCACGACGCGGGGATTAGCCGCCCTGGTGGCATCACAGGCGAGGCGAACGATTTCCGTGGTCTGTTCGGGCGTATGGTTGTGGATGTTGGCCCAGTCGTGGTATTCGTTGACGACCTCCCACTGCTGCACCCTGTCGCCGTAATGTTTGACCAGGTTGCCGGCATGGCGCACCACATAGCTCTTCAGCTCCTCAAAATTCTTCTCCTTCAACCAATCAGGTGTGACGATGGGATGAAACCAGAAAAGCGGCCGGCCCTGGATGGTGATGCCATTCTCGCTCAGCCAGTCGACGATATCGTCTTTAACCCCCCAGTTATACTCCCCCTCATGAGGTTCGAAATGCTCGTACCAGCTGTCCCAGATATAGTGCGTGACTGTGGCGAAGTTGAAGAGTTCGGCAAAGCGTTTGATGAATTCATCATGTTTGGCCCAGATGAACTGCCGGGTTTCGCAGCCGAAATAAAAAGCCTCCTTGGGGGCCTGACGGGCGACCTCGTACCGGGCTTTCTCCAGTTCGATCACTTCGCCGGCCTGCAGGGCATAGTAGAGGGAGCGATCTGAGAGCCTTGCAGCTGTTTCCCCACTGGTGATCTTTTGGGCGGCATCGGCCAGCAGCTCCTCGCTAAGGCCGGCGAGGTGACGGACCTCTGCGGTAAAGCGGCAGCCCTCCTTCTCATAGCGCTGGAGGACTGCACGGTTGCGCATGACCCGGCTGCGGGCAAACTCATGATTGAGATTGAAACGGCCGCCCTCCCGGACTGAATAAAACTCTCCTGCATTGTCGGCGCTGAGGTAGAGGTAGCCAAAGCCCTCGACGTACCAGCGCGCATTGACAGAGAAACGGCCGGTCCCGATATCCGCCGGGACGACGACACCATCGCGGGTGACCTCGATGCCTGAACGGAAGGGATCCTCATGGATATCGGCGGCATAGACATGGCCGAAATCCGGCATCCAGGCATGAGGCCAGGGCTGGAAGCGCATTTCCTGCGCGCTCGCGGCAAAAAGAGTGGCGCCGGTGCCGAAATCGGCGGTGAGGGCGGCAGCCGTAGTCAGGGCGCCGGCCTTGATAAAATCGCGTCTTGATAGTGGACCCATCATTCCCTCTCGTTGATCATTCACTGCACCTGCCACTGCTGTTTCAACCGCAAGAACCGGTCGTAAGCCGCCTTTTTCTCCCCCTGCGGAGAGCGCAACAATCCGCCGCTCTTGAGGTAACCGTAGGGATCGACAAAATCGTACCAGTTGGCGGCTTCGATCCAGGGCTTGCTGTTGGCGACAGTAAAGACCGCTTCCAGCCAGTCGGCCTGCAGTTCTTCGTCCCAGTGGCGGCGCCATTCATAGGGCTGGGCAGACCATGGGATCTCCTCCTGGTCGGCGAATTCCATAGTCATTCCTGCCGACGGCGATCCGACCTCGGTGAGATGGACGCACTTGCCCAGCCCCTGATAGCGCTCGATCATCAGCACGCAGTCAGCCAACAGCTGTTTGGTGAAATACATCTGCACTCCGGCGATATCAAAATCCACCCCCGCCTCGATGAGCTGTCTGACGAACTGATGAGGGGTGCGCTGGGGATATCTGGCCTCCTTGTCGCACCACTTGCCCATTTGTACATACTGGGCAAAGGGGCAGCAGTTGTTGATGAGCAACCGCACCTTCGGATTGGCATCGCGCGCGACATCGCAGGCCAGGCGTGTGAGTTCGATGGTCTGGTCGTGGTTCAACTCCAGTTCGTTGGCCCAGTCATGCAGCTCATTCACCACCTCCCAGACCGAGATTTCGTCCCCGTAATGGCCGACCACGGCACGCACATGATTCTCCAGGTATTTCTTCACTCCGTCATAGCTCTTATGGATCAGCCACTCGGGGGTGACCCACTTGTGCAGCCAAAGCAGAGGCCGCCCCTCCACGGTGATGCCGCGCCGGCGCAGGGCTTGCAAGAGCCGTTCGCGCTCCGCATACTGTTTTTTCCCCTCCTCCGGCTCGAAATTATGAACATCACCGATGAGATAGTGGGTGATGGTGGCATAATTGAACAGCGAGGAAAAGAGATCGAGAAAAAGAGACTCATCCATCTGGAAAAAGCCGCGGCCGTCGCAGCCCATCAGGAAGGGTGGCCTGCTCGAACGAGCGGAAATATCAAAACGGGCCTTTTCTATCTCGAGCAGGTCGCTGGCGTGGAGCCCGTATTTAAGGGATTCCTGGCTGGCCCGGGCGCATCGTTCTCCATCGGCTTGCAGCCGCCCGGCATCTTCAAGATATTCAGAAGCGAGCACGAGCAGGGCCTCGAGTTCACGGGAGGGCTGAAAGCCAGCAGCGATGAATTTCTCCAGACGCTGCTGATTGCGCCTCGTTCTGCTCGCGGCCAGTTCAAAATTCAGATTCAGGGTGCGTTGTCCGGATGCAGGCAGGCGGTAGAATTCAGTGCCGGGGTCTACCGACATGAAAAGGTATCCATACCCCTCCACATTCCAGCGCAGATTGAGGGCAAAGCGCTCCTCCCCCTCGGTGTCCGAAATTTCGATCCCCTCGCGGGTGACCTTGATATCGGAGTGAAAGGTGTCACCATTGGCATCGGTGGCATAAACAAAGGGATCGAGATGAGGGCCGCGCCCTCGTTGTACGAGCCAGGGTTTGAAAATCAGCTTGCCGTGGGCCATCTGTTGTATCCTTTATGGCTATTCGTGGTGTTGAGGCAATTTGCGCCACTTGTTTTGCAAATTGATCAGCCGCTCATAGGCGGCCTTTTTCTCGCCCTGGGGCGAGCGCAGCAGTCCTCCATTCTTGATGAAGGCGAAGGGATCGAGAAAATCGTACCAGTTTACGGCCTCGATCCAGGGCTTGCTGTAGGCGAGGGTGTAGAGCCCCTCGAGCCAGTCAGCCTGCAGTTCTTCATCCCAGGGGCGGTGCCAGATGTAGGGCTCCTCGGGGAAACCGAGCCGGTCGGTCATCACCGAATTACGGTTTGGGCCCGAGGAGGCGCCGACCTCGGTCAGCTGCACGGGCCGGCCGAACTGCTCGAGCCTTTCAATCAACAGGATGGTATCCTGGAGATCGCGATATGGGAAGTAGAGCTGCTGACCGGTGATGGTGAAATCGACCCCCTCGCTGACGAGATCACGCATGAACTGGTGCGGGGTGCGCTGGTGATGGCGGGCCTCCCGCTCACCCCACTTTTTCAGCTGGACATACTCCGCATAGGGGCAGCAGTTGTTGATGAGGCGATGAACCCCGGGATTGGTATCCCTGGCCACTTCACAGGCGAGCCGGGTGATCTCGACGGCCTGCTCAGGTGTGACCTCAATTTCATTCGCCCAGTCGTGAAATTCATTGACCACTTCCCAGGCGTACATCCCGTCGCCGTAGTGGCTGACAACCGCCCGGGTGTGCTCCTCGACATATTTCATGACCTGATCGAAGGATTTGCGCCGCAGCCAGTCTGGTGTCGTGGAGTGGTAAAACCAGAAAAGGGGACGGCCTTCGACGGTAATATTGCGCCGGCGCAGCACCTTGAGGAGCTCAGTGCGGAGGGCGAACTGCTTGTTGCCCTCCTCGGGCTCGAAATCCTCAAAGTAGCCACTTTTAAGATAGTGGGTGATGGTGGCATAATTAAAAGCATCGCAAAAGCGCTCCATGAAAATTTCCGTATCCATCTGGAAATAGCCCCGGGCATCGCAGCCGAGATAAAATCCTTGGCGGAATCCACGCCGGGCGATGGCATATTCCGCCCTCTCGAGCTCCATTTTTTCACCCGCCCACATCGCATAAAGCAGGGCGGGCTGGGCGTGTGAAGCGCAGAGAGCGGCATCGCCTGCTTTTTTAACGGCCTCTTCGTAGTGCGATTCGGAAATAGCGATCAGGCCCAACAGCTCGGCCGAAGGTTTCCATCCCCCCTCCTGCAGCTGCTTCAGCCGCCTGCGGCTGCGCAGAACCCTGCTTTTGGCAAGCTCGAAATTAAGGTTCAACTCGCTGCTCTTCCCGGGAGCAGGCAGCTGGTAGAACTCACCGCCGTTGTCGGCCGTGATATAGATATAGCCGAATCCTTCCACGTTCCAGCGGACATCGATGCCGAATTTCTTCACGCCATAGAGGTCTGATACTTGGACGCCCTCCCTGCCGGCAGTGATATTCGAGTAGGTTGCATCCCAGTTTTCATCGCTGGTATACGCCCAGTCGAGGAGATGCGGCCCTATCCCCTTCTGCACGAAATGGGGTTTGAAGATCAGTTCGCCCTGCGCGGTCGAGACGCTGGTGCGATCCGCCGTCAGCACCAGGGGTGCGGAAAAAAGCCTGCCAGCGCCGAATGCGGCCCCGAGACCGCCCGCAGCAGCAGTTCCGATGAATTTTCGTCTGTTCATATACTCACTCCTTAATTCATTGCCTGAACTGCATGCCCCTGGTATTTCAGACTACTGGCGCCAGGGTCGGTCTGCTCTCCATTCCAGTCTGTCTGATCACGAATCACTATCCGACCAGCTGTTATCCTCTGAGCAGGAGAAGCGGCAGGATGGCGGGTCTACTGATCACGTGACGCATCGTCCTCTTGCATGGCATCGAAGCAGAGTTCCCCTCCTGCCGTGATCTGGTCGTGGCGGAGGCCACAACCGGCTAAAGGAATGCCGTTGAGCTCGATCCGGTCGTCCCCGCCCCTGCTGCGGATGATGAAAGATTCCCCCGGCCAGTAGCGCCGGTCGAGTTTCAGCTCGGCCTCTGCAAAGAGCGGCAGGCTGAGTCGGTACTCCGGAGCGGCAGGACAAGCCGGGTAAAAGCCGAGGGCGGCGAAAACGAACCAGGCCGATATGGTGCCGCAGTCGTCATTGCCGGGCAGGCCGTCCGGGGCAGTGCTGAATTGATTCGCCATGAGGCCGGCGGTGATGCGGCCGGCGCGGCTCTCCTCTCCCGGCAGCCAGGTGAAGAGCCATGGATAGGCGAGGTCGGGTTCGTTGTTGATGGTGAACTGGCCGTTCTCAAAGCACTCCTGCAGTTTGCGCGAAAAGGGAACCGGCCCGCCGAAGAGTCCGATCAGCCCTGCGACGTCGTGGGGTGCGAACCAGGCGTACTGCCAGGCGTTGCCTTCGACGAAGCCGGGGCCGCCTGAGCCCGCCCATGAGCCCGAACCCTCCGTGGCCAGGGGATCGAAGGGCTCCAGCCATGAGCCATCCTTCAGGCGCGGCCGCACCAGCTGAAGCCGGGGATCAAAGAGATTTTTATACCAACCGGAACGGAGCAGCAGTTCAGCGGCTGCGTCGGATTTGCCCAGTTTTTGGGCCACCTGCGCCAGGGTCCAGTCGGCCAGGCAGTACTCCTGCGTCGTGGATACCGGTCCCCAGACCCACCAGGCGGTCGAGGTATCCTGTTCGAAGGGAATGTACTGATATTTCAGCAGTTCATGATAACCGGCGCGTAGCGGAGGCGCCTCCTCCCCATCACGGAGAAATACCGCTTTGGTCATCGCCTGCCAGGCGGTGGTGATGTCAAAATCCTCTATCCCCTTGATGTAGGAATCGGAGATGACCGGCACCGCCCCGTCGCCCACCATCATATAGGTCTCATTGCCGGCGAGCTCCCACTTGGGCAGAAAGCCTGATTCCTGGTACATATCGAGCATGGTCTTAATGATCTCCGATTGACGACTCGGGTAGAGCAGGGTGAGCAGGGGATGGAGGGTACGATAGGTATCCCAGAGGGAAAAAACGCTGTAGCGGGCACGCTCCCGGTTGCAGCCGGTGCCGCTGCGGCCCATGAGAGGATACTCCCCGTTGACATCGCTGATGATGCCGGGATGGATCAGGCTGTGATAAAGGGCGGTATAGAATTTGATCCGCTCCTTCTCACTCCCCTCGCGGATGTGCACTGCGGACAGCTGCTCTTGCCAGGCCTCGCGACCATCCCTGCGCACCCGTTCAAAATCCCAGTGCGGGATCTCCACGCGCAGGTTTTCACGTGCGTTTGCGATGCTGACATAGGAGATGCCCAGCCTGAGCATGAGGGGCTGCCCCGCCCGAAGGGCAATGCGCAGCCAGCCGCCGACGGCCTCCTCCTCTGTATTTGCCTCGTTCGCTGTGAGGAGTTCCTCTCCCCGCCAAACGCCCGCGGCGGCGGGCTGCAGGTTCACCTCACCTGAAAAAAAAATCTGATGACGGTTGTTCTCTCCGCAAAAGCCCCCGCCAATATTAAAACCCTCAATTCCTCCGGCCCGGGTGAGCCGGATCGCTCCACCGCCGAGGCGGCTGAGATTGCGGCCCGCATCAATCTGGATATTGATCTCGCCATCCTGCAGGGGAACGAACTCAAAGATGCCGCAGCGCTCGGTCGCGCTCGTCCGGACGCGGACCGCCGGTTCCTGCAAAAGACAGCTGTAATACGCGGGCTCGGCTTGCTCCTCAGAAAAGGCGGATCTGTACTCTTCAGGACGAGTTTTGATTTCACCGCGCGAGACCGCGACGATGACGCTGCCGAGATCGGCACAGCCGGTGCCACTGAGATGGACCATGCCGAAGCCATAGTTGAAAGGCTGGCCATGATAATAGCCCGAGGGGGCGGATGGTGCGGTGTGAGGACTGGTTGAAACCATGCCCCAGGGGCGCACCGCTCCGGGAAAGGTATTGCCCCCGCCCGCCGTGCCGATGAAAGGGTTGACCAGCCGCGCATAGTCCTCTTCGCCTCTTCCCCGGGCGCCACAGCCGCAACTGCAGGCGGCGACTGCTGCTGGCAGGAGCAGACAAAGCCACCAACTCAGCGCTGAATTCAACCTCAATCTTTTCAACATAACCTCATTTTTTGATCGACTATACACCTGTCACTGCGGCAGGGTCCATTCAGCAAGAAAAACCTGCATGGAGACCGAGCCGGCTGTTCTCTCCCCCACCTTGGCGTTCCAGAGGATGGTTTCGCCGCTGGGATTGGTCCGCTCCGGTGCAAAGAAAAAGGTCTGCACCGGCCGTACAGCACCCGCCGGCAGGGTATAGAGGGCCTCTCCGGCCACATTCCGCCAACCCTCCGGGATTTGGGCCCTCAGCTCCACCTGCACGGACTCGCTGGTATTATTGATGAGCAGCAGGGGGATGTGCAGATAGTCGCCCGCATTGATCATCACCTCCGGCTTGAGGAGGATTTCTATCGCTTCGATCTCATGCGCCCGCCAGAAATCCCGGTAAAATGCGAAGAGGCCGCCCAACTCGAGGGCGATACCCGCATTGGGATGCGGCTGGTAGCCCCGCAGCTGCACGAAGGGAAGCGGACCCTCTTTGATCCCTTCGAAGAGATCCCCGGAGGGTGCGCAGGGCACA
>JAKQKF010000275.1 GCA_029560815.1 bacterium | reverse complement strand
TATCAGGACCCCGCCGTCATAGCCGCGTGGGGAAACCAGGAAATGGTCGACTCCGGCTTGAAGATAGACGAACAGGAGCTGTTTGACGAGCTTTATCAAAAAGAGGGACGACTGCTGCTGCTGGGATTGGGAGGGGGACGTGAGGCGCTCTTTTTTGCCCGGCAGGGATATAAAGTCACAGGAGTGGATTATATCCCGGAGCTGGTAAAAATAGCGGACCAGCACGCCCGAAGGCAGGGGGTGAAGCTGGAGGGGATAACAGCGGATATCAACAACCTGGCCTTGCAGCCGCTGCACTACGATGTCGTATGGTTTACCCGGCCGCTCTATTCAACCTTTCCGACCCGCAAGCGCCGGATTAAACTCTTGAAGCACCTGGCCGCAGCGATGCAGCCCGAGGGCTGCATCGCCTGCCAGTTCCATTTTGATCCGGGTGCCCACCCCGGCAAGAGCAAGCTGCGGATACGGCGCCTCGTTGCCGCACTCACTCTCGGCAATTTTGCCTATGAACCCGGTGATATGCTGTGGGGAGGCATCGAGTTCAGCCACGCCTTTGGCAGCGAACAGGAGGTCACCTCCGAATTCGCAGAGGCAAAGCTCGAAATCCACAAGCTCCATTTCAGCGCATACTCACCGCGGGGATGGGCGATACTGCGCAAGCAGATCTCCCCGGCAGGTCATTCCCGCCCGGGAATGGGCTGGTTGAACAATTTGGCATAAGGGCCGCCGGCGGACCAGAGCTGGTCGTGCGTGCCGGTCTCGGCAATGCGCCCCTCGCAGAACATGATGATGCGGTCGGCGCTCTGCAGGGTCGAGACCCGGTGGCTGATGAGCAGGGCGACGCGGCCGCGCGCCCGCTCCATCCAGGCATTGAGCATTTCGAACTCGTTGCGGGCATCGAGGGCGCTGGTGGGCTCGTCAAAGATCATGATCGGGGCGTCGCGCAGGAAGGCCCGCGCCACCGCAATCCGCTGCCACTCCCCCCTGCTCAACTCCTCCCCCTCATCGAACCACTTGCCGAGCATGGTTTCATAGCCCTTGGGCAGCCCCTCGATCACGCCGGCTGCGCCCGAGCGCTGCGCCGCCTGCTCCACAGCCGGACTGTGCAGCGGGAGGCGGATGTCCCCCAGCCAGATATTCTCGCGTGCGCTGAGATTGTACTCCTCGAAATCCTGAAACATAACCGCCAGATTACGCCACCACTCCGTCAGTTCAAACTCGCGGATATCGACCCCGTCGAGCAGGATCCGCCCCTCCGCCGGGTCGTAGAGCCGGCAGATCAGCTTCATGAGGGTGCTCTTGCCGGAGCCGTTGGCCCCGGCCAGGGCGATGCGCTCGCCCGGGGCGGCGCTGAAAGAGACCTCGCGCAGGGCCCAGCGTTCGCTGCCGGGATAGCGGAAGGCGAGCCCTTCGACGCTGAGGCCGCGTCGGACCGGCGACGGCAGCGGCTGAACCTGCCGCCTGCGGGGCATGTCCGGCGTGAGATTGAAAAAATCATAGAGCTGCGAAACAAAGCGCGCATCCTCGTAGATATCCCCGATGCCGGTGAAGAGATTGCGCAGGGCGTTGAGGGCCTGCTGAAAGGCCTGAAAATACATCACCAGGCTGCCTAGGGTGATGGCTCCGGCCAGGGTCTTGCCGATCAGCACCAGGTAAAAGCCATAGGCCACCGCCGTGGCCAGCAGCTGGGCGAGGAGGGTGCCGCGGGTCTGGCGGCCGTTGATGCGGAACTGCTCGACCCGCAGCCGCCGCTGGATGGCCAGATAGCGCCTGCGCAGGAAACGGCCCAGGCCCAGCGCCCGCACCTCCTTGGCCCAGGCCTTGTCGGTCAGCAGCCAGTGGTAGTGGTAGCTCTTGCGCTCGAGGCTGCTGCTCTTTTGCCGCCACTCGAAAAGGACATCGGCGAAATGGAGGCGGAGCAGAAAAGCGGGCAGCAGGGTGAGCAGCAAAAGCAGAGGAATCGACCAGTGAAAGAGGAAGAGCAGCCCGACCAGCCCGGCCAGGGTGAGGCTCTGCTGGATGATGTTCTGCAGCCGACCGACCAGCTGCGAGGGGCGGTAGATGGCCTGATGCTGGGCCCGGTGCAGGGTGTCGAAAAAGGCGGGATTCTCATAATAGGCAAAATCGATCTCCACCGACTTGTGGTGGAGCTTTTCCATGATGTTCTCCTGCACCATCGCCGACTGGTGGCTCTGCAGCCAGGAGTGGATGCTGGAGGCGACCACCTGCAAAAAGACCAGCCCTCCCACCAGCGAGGCGAGCAGGATAAGCGAGCGGGGCGTAGAGGCAGCAGTTCCCAGCTGCAGCGCAGCGGCGACCCCGTCGAGGATGAGCTTGCTCGCATAGAGGATGCCCAGGGGCAGCACGCTCTGCACCACCAGCAGCAGGGTGCTGACGATGAAGAGCATGGGCGAGGCCCGCCAGACCAGTCCGAGGGAGCGGAGGATGTTGGGGAGCAGTTCTTCGCGGAGTTGACGGGATGTGAGCTTGCGCAGGGGGCGCAATCGTGGAGTCATCAGGAACGGCCTTCAAAGGATATGCTTATATCAGGCAACAACCAGGACGGGGAGAAAATTCCGCCGGGCGGCGGGTGGATGCAAGAGGAAGGCGGCACCGGGTGGGCGCGAGAAGGTGACTGCGGGTAGGCGCCAGATCTTGCGGCGCTGGGCCGGGGGGGATTACTGGAGATGCACCGTGGCCGCCAGGGTGGCGGTCACCTCCTTCAGCTTCCAGAGGCCGATGTGGGCCTGGAGGAAAGGAAAGGGCTGCAGGCGCAGGCCGGCATTGAAGCACTCGGCGTCATACTCGGCGAGCAGGGTCACCATGCGGTGGG
>JAKQKF010000201.1 GCA_029560815.1 bacterium | reverse complement strand
GACGGCGCCACCGCCTTTCCGCAGGCCATCGGGCTGGCCGCCACCTGGGATCCGGAGCTGATGGCGAGCGCTGCCGCCGCCATCGCGCGGGAGTGCCGCTCGCGCGGGATCCGCCAGGTGCTGTCGCCGGTGGTCAATGTCGCCACCGATGTGCGCTGGGGCCGTGTCGAGGAGAGCTACGGCGAGGATCCCCTGCTCTCCTCGGTGATGGGCGTCGCCTTTGTGCGCGAATTCGAAGCGGCCGGCATCATCACCACCCCCAAACATTTCGTCGCCAACCACGGGGAGGGCGGCCGCGACAGCTATCCGATCCATCACAGCGAACGGCTGCTGGAGGAGCTCTATCTGCCGCCTTTCGCCGCCTGCGTTGGCGCGGGCGGCTCCCGTTCACTGATGATCTCCTACAACAGCCTGGACGGCCGCCCCTGCACAGCCAACGCTGCGCTGCTCAACCGCAAGCTGAAAGGGGAGTGGGGATTCAACGGATTCGTCATCTCCGATGCCGGAGCCGTCGGCGGCATGAACGATCTGCACGGTGTCAGCGCCGATTACGAGGCTTCGGTGAAAGAGGCCTTTGAAAACGGGCTCGATGTCCTTTTTCAGTCGACCATTGATCACTTTGACCTCTTTTTCAACCGGGCATTGCAGGGCGGGTACATCGACAGTCTGGTCATCGACCGGGCGGTGGCCCGTGTGCTGCGGGCGAAATTCGAGCTGGGGCTCTTTGAAAATCCCTACGTCGATCCGGCCGAGGCGGGGCGCATCAACGGGCAGGCCCGCCACCGCGAGCTGGCGCGGCAGGCGGCGCGCGAGAGCATCGTGCTGCTCAAAAATCGGGCGCAAACCCTGCCGTTTTCCCGCTCGATCGGCTCCATCGCGGTCATCGGCCCGGAGGCGGCGGAGGCCCGTCTCGGGGGCTACAGCGGTCCCGGCAACCAGCCGGTCTCGATCCTGGAAGGGATCCGCGCCCGGGCCGGGGAACTTGTGCGGGTACGTTATGTCCGGGGCTGCAGCAGGGAAGAGGCGGAGGTGGCGGTCATCCCGGAGCGCTGGCTGCGCCGCTCCGGATCAACCGGCAAGATCGAGTCTTCTTGGCGCGGTGCCCCGCGCTCTCCGGCGCTCGAGGCCGGCGGCGGGTTGGCCGGCCTGGTTGGCCGCTACTGGGCCAATCCCGATTTCGCCGGCGCGCCGCTCTTTGAGCGCTTCGACGCGCAGATCGATTTCAACTGGAACCTTTTTGCGCCCCATCCGGGTATGCAGAAAGAGTGGTTCAGCGCCGCATGGACGGGCGAACTGACCGCTCCGGCCGACGGCCCTCTCCGCATCGGCCTCGAGGGCAATGACGGCTTTCGCCTCTACATCGGTGACTCGCTGGTAATCGACCAGTGGGACAAAGGCTCCAGCCGCCGGATTATGGCGACATGGAACGTGCGCAAAAACCTCTCCTATCCCCTGCGGGTTGAATTCTGCGAACGGAGCGGCGGCGGGCGGATCAAACTGCTCTGGGATTATGGAGTGGAGAAGGGGGCGGAAGAAAAGATTGCGGAGGCGGTTGAGGCCGCCCGGCAAAGCGATGCGGCGGTGATCTGCGCCGGTATCGTCGAGGGAGAAGGGCTTGACCGCGCCTTCCTGCGCCTGCCGGGCAGGCAGGAAGAACTGATCCGGGCGGTGGCCGCCGCAGGTGTACCGGTCGTCGTGCTCATCACCGGCGGCAGCGCCGTGACCATGAATGCATGGCTCGATGAAGTGGATGCGGTGGCGGCGCTCTGGTATCCCGGTGAGGAGGGCGGCCATGCCGTCGCCGAAATGCTCTTCGGAGAGTATAATCCCGCCGGCCGGCTGCCAGTCACCTGGCCCCTGGCCGAAGGTCAGCTGCCCCTGGTCTATCATCACAAGCCTACCGGGCGGCTCGACTATTACCACGATCTCTCGGGCGAGCCCCTCTTCCCCTTCGGCCATGGCCTGAGCTACACCCGCTTCTCCTACAGCGCTCTTGAACTGGACTCTCCGGCGCAAGATTCTCTCGTGGTCCGGCTCGAGGTGCGCAACAGCGGCGCCCGCAGCGGCGACGAGGTGGTGCAGCTCTATACGCGGCGGCCGCGCTCTTCTCTGGCGCGGCCGCTCATGGCGCTGAAACAGTTCAGGCGGATTCATCTCCAGCCGGGCGAGCGCCGGCAGGTCGTCATAGCGCTGGGTAAAAGAGATCTGCAGGAGCCTGATGCGACTCTTCAGCGGGTGGTTGAGCCGGGCTGGATCGAGGTCATGATCGGCGCCTCCTCGGCCGACATCCGGCTGCGCGGCGGAATAGAGCTGCGCTGACGCTGTCCCCTCCGGAGAGAGGGGACAGCACTCCCCGCTCAGGCATCCTTGACAGAGCGTTTGGCCTGTTTGGGAGCGCGCGCGACCTTGATGAAAAAGTGGATGCAGAAATAGGCCACAATGGCCCAGGTGGTCAGCATCATGATCCAGGCGCTTGTGCTCATTTTTTGGCCCCTTTCTTGCGCCATGCGGCATAAACAGCCACGCCGATGCCGATGAAGGTCGACACCAGCAGCAGCCGGGTCATATTGAGAATGAAAATCTGTGTCGGCATGCCGTCGATGAACCAGCGTTTTTCGGTGATGCCGACGTTGAGGATGGTGCCGATGACGCTGTCGGCGGCGAAGGGATAACCCCGGCCGGAGAAAAGCCGGGAAAAAGCGGCCGCCCAGTTGCCGTCCACGGGTTTGAAAAGCGAGCCCACAAAGACCGCGAGCAGGAAGAGCGGCGTCACATATTTTATGACATATTTGAAAAAGTGCGGCACCTTGATATCCGCCCCGCGGGTGATCTCCTCCCAGCCCTTGTCGATGCCGAAGACCCAGGCGAAAGCGATCGATTCGATGAGGGCGAAGGCGACGAGGGAGAAGGTGCCGGCCCAGTAATCATACTCCCCGAAAGCCCCCATCTCGTAGAGAAGAAGGCAGGGGGCCGAGAGCATGAGCAGGATGCCGCCGAGGGTCAGGGCGGAGCGTTTGCGGCTCAGATTGAACTCGTCCTGGAGAAAAGCCATCACCGGCTGCCCCATGGCCAGGGAACTGGTGATGCCGGCGAAGAAGAGGAGCCCGAACCAGGCCATCCCCGCCATGGCGGCCAGCAGCGGACCCCAGTTCTGGAAGAGAGTCGGCATGGTGCGGAAACCCATCTCAAAGCCGACGTTGGCCTGGATCCAGGGCAGGCCGAGGTACGCGACGGCGATGGGGATGATCACAGAACCACCGAGGATCACTTCGATGAATTCATTCATCCAGCCGGCCGAGGCAGCGTTGAGGGCGATGTCGTCGTTTTCGCGCAGATAGGCGGCGTAGCACTGGATCGTGCCCATCCCGACCGAGAGGGTGAAAAAGATTTGTCCCGCCGCAGCCAGCCAGATCTTGGGATTGGTGAGCGAGTCAAACTGCGGTTGCCAGAGGAAATTGAGCCCTTCGAGGGCGTTGTTGACCGCCCCGGCTTCGCCGGCATTGAGCGTGAGGGCGCGCACCGCCAGAAAGGCGCCGAAGAGGAGCAGCAGGGGCATGCCGATTTTGCTGGCGATCTCCACCCCTTTCGCCAGGCCGCGCGAGAGGATGTAGATATTGATGGAAATCGTGATCAGAAAAAAGAGGATGGCGGGGCCGGATATATTCAGAAAATGACCGCTGCCGAGGTTGAGATAGGCGCTGAAAAAGTGCGAAACCTGCTCCGCGCTCTGCCCAGCGAAAGCGCCGGTCAGCGAGTACCAGACGTAGCCCAGAGTCCAGGATTCGATATAGGCATAATAGGCCGCCACTGCGAGATTGGTAAAGATGCCGAAAACCCCGACATACTTCCACCACCAGGATTTGCCGATCCTTTCCATCATCCCCGGGGCGGAGTGATGGCCGAACTGGCCGCCGAAGCGGCCGACTGCCCATTCGATCCACAGGAGCGGAATCCCCATGAGCAGGAATGAGACCAGGTAGGGAATGATGAAGGCGCCGCCGCCGTTCTGCACCGCCTGGGCCGGGAAGCGGAGAAAGTTGCCGAGGCCGACCGCATTGCCGGCCATGGCCAGAATAAGTCCTACCCGCGAACCCCATCTCTCATTGGTTTTGGCCATCCATTCTCCTTTGCGCGGTTTTTCATTGGTCAACAGATTTCCGCAATTTTACCCAAATCCGGTCCTAAAAGCAAGAAATTTTTAGTATATTTTCTCAACAGGCCTTCCGGCCGGAGGGCTCCAGGAGTGCAGCCGGCCGGTACTCAGGATGACGAAAAAATAAAAGCGGATACTATGCATTTAAGTAGAGCAGTACTACTTGCCCTGCTCCTGGCCGGCCTCATCGCCGGCCGGGCGGGCGCCGGGGAGGTGAATGCTCCTGCAGAGAGCGTGCGCCTCCAGCCTTTTGTACAGACCGACGGCTTCGCCGGCGGGAGCGGCACTGTTCCGGCCGCACTATCCCTCTGGCCCTGTTTTCAGCCCGGCCGCGCCGATGGCGAGCAGATCTTCAGCTTTGAATTCGGGAAGGATATTTTTGTCCACATCAACGCCCCGGTCCCGTTGGCCTCCGGCAAACCGCTGCTGCTCGTCCTTTATGCCCTGCCGAACGGCAACACCCTCGACCAGACCTTCGGCAAGCGGCTCGAGCCCGGCGACGACTGGCACTACGACATTCAGCATGCCGGCGCCCAGATCCGTTTTTTACGCAGCCTTGATCTGCCGTATACCCCGGTCCTTGTGCTGCTGCAGACCAGGCAGCGGAGCTGGCCGGCGTGGAAAACAGCACATCCCGCTGATCACGGGACGCTGATTGTCAGCCTGGTCAACAGCCTGCGGCAGATTTTCGAGTCCCGCGATCCAGGCATCATGCTCACCGGCCACAGCGGCGGCGGCCGCTTCATCTTCAGTTTCCTCGACCAGCACGCTGAAATTCCCGTGTATGTGGAGCGTATCGCTTTTCTCGACAGCAATTACGGCTACGAGAGCCGCTGCGCCCTGCCGCTGGCGCGCTGGCTGGGAGGAGACCCAGGCCGCGTGCTGGCCCTCTTCGCCTACAACGACAGCCTCGCCCTTCTCAATGGCCGCCGTGTGGTCTCTGACAGCGGCGGCACCTGGCATCGTGGCGGCCGCATGCTCCGCGACCTGGCCCGATACTATTCATTCACTGCCCAGCGGGATACGGCCTTTCAGCGCTGGACCGGCCTGGCCGGGCGCATCCGCTTCTTTCTGAAGGAGAATCCGCACCGCGGGATCTGGCATACCCAGCAGGTGGCGCGCAACGGCCTGATCCATGCCGTCCTGGCCGGAACTGAATTTGAAAATCGGGGATACCGGTACTGGAGCGAGCCGGCCTACCAACAATGGATCGGTTCGGGCAGTCAGCTCCTGCCCGTCCTGGCCCTGCCCGCGCGTGCAGTGGATGCCCTGACGGGATCGCAATTTATCGCGCGGGTCGACTCTCTCTCTGTGGAGGCCCGCGAGGAGGCGATCTGGCAGGAACTGTACTCGGGCAACCTCCCCGATTTCCTGCGCCGCCCGGTCCTGCTTGAAAAAAAATGGGCCGATGCGGCCGGGGATTCCCACCAGGTCGTGTTTGCCGCATTGCCCGATTATCTGGCGATCGGTTCGGATGCCGATTTTGTCCGCATGCCGATGACGCCCTCTACCGCGCAGAGGGCGGCCGACCTTTTCGGGGCCATTCTGCCCACCCGCAAGCTGGTCGATGCCCTCTATCAGGCCGCCGCGGTCAAACTGGCGCCGCAGCCCATTCCACCCGTCGGCAGCCGCAACGAACTGCCTGCAACTTTTATGCAGCACCAGCAGGATATTGAAAGCCAATGGGCGGCGGTGGAGGGGCGACGCGGCGCCCTCACCGCCGGGCACAAGAAGGATGTCGTGCTCAGCACGCGCCTGGCTGGGTGGGGGAGGTTCGGGCGTGTCGTCATCTATGGCTGGCACAAGCCGGACGGTCAACCGATCCAGCCCCTCACCGATGTCCATATCAGCCGCTATGTCGATTACAGCCACGGTGTGCGGCTGCTGGTGAACATGATCCTCATCGATGGCGTGCCGCGGCGTGTGGAGGAGATTCTCGGCGATCCCCTTCTTCATCCTCTGATCAGTGACGAGGAGGGGGTGATGACACAAACACGATATAATGCGGCGTCAGAAAGCGGCATTGACCGTTAGCATACGATTCTGCCGTTTCGATCGGCCCGGGAGCAAAGGGTGTCAGGCCGGAATCACGAATCAGGAACCGGCAAAACCGCAGTCCGGCCTTGCAGGGCGGCGGCTCAAGAGACCGGCAGGATCGGATAATAGCGCTGCGGTTTATGCCGTGTGATCTCTCTTTCAGCGGCCAGGGCCAGCCGGAGCAGTGTTATCTCCTGCCAGGGTTTGCCCATGGCTTGCATGCCGATGGGGAGACCGTCCGGATCATATCCCGCCGGGAAGGAGATGGCCGGCAAACCGGCCAGGTTGCCCGGCGTGGCGAAGCGCATGATCTCCACCAGCCTGGTCAGATCGGATTCGCCGCCTTTCAGGGCTTTGGACGGGATCGGCGGCGCGGTGATGCCGGTCGCCGGGGAGAGAATGAGATCGGCCTGGCGGAAGGCCTTTTCGAGATGGTGGACCAGCCGCGCGCGCACCCGCTGCGCCATCACATAGTCGCGCGCGGTCATCGCCCGCGCCAGGACGAGGTTGAGGCGGACATCGCGGCCGTGCTGCCGGTGATGTTCCGGGTATGAAGCCTCCATGGATTGGGCCATCTCCGCGGCGATGGTGATGGAATGGGCCACCCGCGCCGCCTCCAGATCAGGGATGACGATCTCCACCACGCGCGCGCCGAGAGCCGTAAAACGCTGCAGCTGCGCCTCGCACGCGGCGACGATGGCCGGCTGGGCATGGCGGAACCATTCCGGGTAGATGCCGAGGGTGAGATCACTCAGGTCGGCCCGGTCCCAGTCGCTCCAATCCTGGCCCGGCTGGTGCAGGGTATTGGGGTCTTTTTCGTCAGGACCGGCCATGACGGCATAGGCAAGGGCGGCGTCCTCGACGCTGGCGGCGAGGGGACCGACGTGGGCGACGCTCCAGCAGAGCGGCCAGGCCCCGACTTCACTGACGCGGCCGAAAGTCGGTTTGAGTCCGACAATGCCGCAAAAGGCGGAGGGAATGCGTATCGATCCGCCGCCATCCGCGCCGATCGCGACCGGGCAGAGTCCGGCGGCCACCGCGGCGGCCGGCCCGCTCGAGCTCCCGCCGGTATAATGGCCGGGGGCGTAGGGATTGCGCGGGGTGCCGTGCACAGGATTTAGCCCGGTCACTCCGATGCCGATCTCGTGCATGTTGGCCTTGCCGATGATCAACGCCCCCGCGGCGCGCATGCGCGCCACCACCGTGGCGTCCCTGCCTGCCGGTTCCCTGCCGAGAAAAGCGGTGCCTACCGTGGTGGGATAGGGGACGACATCGAACTCTTCCTTGACGGCCACCGGAACCCCCTCGAAAATGGAGCGCGGCCGTCCTTCGCGCAGACGCCCGGCCGATTCCTGCGCCTGCCGCAAGAGCTCGTCGGTATAGCTGGCGGTGATCGCGCGCAGGGGCTGATCGCCCACTTCACTGGCGTCGATGCCGTCGAGAATGCGGGCGGCAGTCTGTTCCGGATCGGTCACGCCCTCGCGGTAGGCTTGTGCATAGTCGGCGGTTGTGCTGAAGTGAAAGCCCGGGGCGGCCGCCGGCGGGAGCGCGGGCATGCTCTCCTGGCGGGGGCCCGCAGTCTGGCTGGTCCGGTAAAGCGGCAAAGTGAGCGGAGCTTCAGCAAAGTTTTGCTTGCGCAGCCAGGCGATGCCGGCGGATTTGAAAAGCTGGGGGATGAGCAGCTTCCCGGCAGGGCTCTCGAGGATCCAAACCATAAGGCGGAGCGGCAGCCCGGAGAGATAGGGGAGCTGGACGGATTTCAGATCATAGCAAGATGAGGGCGGGGGAGCGGCCATGGAGGTCCTTTCCATCGATTTTAGTATATCACCCCCCTGACGGATCTGACAGAATATAGGAGATTTTTCCCATTCCCGCCACAAAATAATGATTTTATTTTCAAAAGAAAAACTATACCTTAAGAGGCCGCGGGACCGGCAGAGGTCCGCGGCAAAAGATTATATTGACGAGAGGTGAAGATGAACAAGTTTGTGCTCTGTTACGCCCTGCTTTTTGCATTCACCGGCCTGGATGCGGCCTGGTCACAACTGCTGGATTGGGAAAATCCGGCGGTATTCGGCATCAACAAGGAGGCACCGCACGTCACCTGCGCACCCTTCACCGATGCGGCCGCCGCTATCGCCAACGACCGCATGCACTCGCCCTGGGTGCAGAGCCTGAATGGTCCATGGAAATTCAACTGGGTCAGCAAACCCGCCGACCGCCCCCTCGATTTTTACAAAGCCGGTTTCGATGCCGGCGGCTGGAAAGAGATCCAGGTCCCTTCCAACTGGGAGCTGCAGGGCTACGGCCAGCCCATCTATGTCAACATCCCCTATGAGTGGACGACGGATCCCAAACCGCCGCAGGTGCCGCATGATCTCAATCCGGTCGGTTCCTACCTGCGCACTTTTGCCATTCCGGCGGCCTGGGCCGGCCGCGAGGTCTTTATTCATTTCGGCGCGGTCAAGTCGGCCTTTTATATCTGGATCAACGGGGAGATGGCGGGCTACAGCGAGGATGCCAAGACCCCGGCGGAATGGAATATCACCAAATACCTCAGGCCGGGTGAAAACACGGTCGCCCTCGAGGTCTATCGCTGGTCGGACGGTTCCTATCTTGAGTGCCAGGATTTCTGGCGCATCAGCGGTATCGAGCGCGATGTCTTTTTGTACAGCACCCCGAAGACGCGCATCCGCGATTTTTGGGCCAGGGCTGATCTCGATTCCCTCTACCGGGACGGCCTCCTCTCGGTCGATGTGGAACTGCTCGGCGTGGAAGTTAAGAAAACGCGAGATCTCCACATCATCGAAGCGGCCCTGACCGATGCGCAGGGGAAGCCGGTCTATCAGGCTGCGCAAAAGGTCGATATGAAGGGTAAAACGACGGCGACGGTCAACTTTTACCACCGCCTTCCCGCTCCCCTGCACTGGTCAGCGGAGAGTCCCAACCTCTACAGCCTGGTTTTGACCCTCAGGGATGCCGCTGGGCTTGCGGCCGAGACGGTCGGCTGCAAGGTCGGCTTTCGCAAGGTCGAGATTAAAAATGGCCTGCTGCTGGTCAACGGCGCCGCCGTGCTGCTCAAGGGAGTCAACCGGCATGAGCACGACGAATATACCGGCCACGTCATCTCCGAGGCCTCGATGGTGCGCGATATCCAGCTCATGAAACAGAATAACATCAATACCGTGCGCACCTGCCACTATCCCAACGACCCGCGCTGGTACGAGCTCTGCGATCAATACGGTCTCTATGTCATCGATGAGGCCAACATCGAGTCGCACGGCATGGGCTACAAGCCGGAACGCACCCTCGGCAACAATCCGGACTGGATCGCCATGCATGTGGACCGTGTCAGCCGCATGGTCGAACGCGACAAGAACCATCCCTCGGTGATCATCTGGTCGCTCGGCAATGAAGCCGGCGACGGGGTATGCTTCACCGCCGCTTACAATTGGGTGAAATCGCGTGACCTTTCGCGGCCCGTCCATTACGAGCGCGCCGAGCTGCGCAGCAACACCGATATCTACTGTCCGATGTACGAACGGATCGAACATTTATTGGAGTATGCCTCCAAACCGCAGAGCCGTCCACTCATCCAGTGTGAATACGCCCACTCGATGGGCAACTCCACCGGCAATCTGCAGGATTACTGGGATGTGATCGAGGCCCATCCCCAGCTCCAGGGCGGCTGCATCTGGGATTGGGTCGATCAGGGCTTCGCCCGCACCACCCCGGATGGGCGCAAATACTGGGCCTTCGGTGGCGAATGGGGCCCGCCCTCCGACGCCAATTTCTGCTGCAACGGCCTGGTCTGCCCCGACCGCTCCCCTCATGCCGCCCTGCAGGAGGTGAAGAAGGTCTACCAATCGATCAAGTTCGAGGCGGTTAATCTTATGGATGGTGAGGTCGAGATCCGCAACGGCTACAGCTTTATCCCGCTGAGCGGTTTTGATTTCCACTACCGGCTGGAACTCGACGGGCGGACCATTGCCGAAGGGGCGCTCGATCCCCTCGATCTGGCGCCGGGCCAGTCCGCCCGAGTGCGCATTCCGCTGCCCATTCTTGCCACCCTCCCCCATGCCGGCTATTTCCTGACCCTTGAGGCGCGCACCCGCGCCGAGCAGCCCCTCGTTCCCGGAGGCCATATCCAGGCTGCCGGGCAGTTCGAGCTGCCCCTGCCCCGGGTTGCAGTGGAGGCCGTCAAGGCCAAAGGGCCGGCCCTGAAGCTGAAAGAGAACAAGCAGGCCCTGGATATTCAGGGGGTGAATTTCAGTGCGCGCTTTGACAAGAGCAGCGGATTGCTGACCTCTTTTTCTGCAGCCGGGCGGGGGCTCCTCCATACCGCGCCGGTCCCCAATTTCTGGCGGCCGCCCACCGACAACGATTTCGGCAATCGCATGGACAGCCGCTGCCTGCCCTGGCGCACCGCCAGCCGGGAGCGCAAGCTGCTCGGCTTCCAGACCATGCCGGTGAAGGTGAAAAAGGCGGGGATCATCGCTGTGCGCGTCGACATTCTCTATGAACTGCCGGCTGTCGGCCGGGAAAAAATCCTCTATACGGTGCTGGGTGACGGTGAGATCCAGGTAGAACGCCATTTCACCGCGGCGGAGGAAAAGCTGCCGGAGATGCCGCGCTACGGCATGGCCCTGGCGATGCCGGCCGGTTTTGAGCGCGTGCGCTGGTTCGGCCGCGGACCGCACGAGAATTACAGCGACCGCAGGGGTTCGGCCTTTGTCGGCCTCTACGAATCAGGCGTGGATGATTTTGTCGAACCCTATGTCTCCCCGCAGGAGATGGGCTACCGCACCGGCACCCGCTGGGTGGCGGTGACCGATGCGGAGGGTGCCGGGCTGCTTTTCATCGGCCCGCTCTGCTTCTCGGCCCTCCATTACAGCAGCGAGGATCTGACCCAGAAGAGCCGCGGTTCGATCCACCCGACCGACCTGGTGCGGCGGGACGAAGTGTGTCTGAATATCGATTATGGTCAAATGGGTGTGGGCGGTGACGACTCGTGGGGGGCGTGGCCGCACAAGCAGTATCTGCTGCAGGAGAGAGAATACAAACACAGCTTTGTGATACGGCCGCTGGCGGCCGGGGCGGATCCCCGGGAGCGCAGCCGCGGCCGCGTTGCGCTGCCCTGAGCTGGCGCTGACGGCGCTGCTGCGGCCGGCTTGTGCTGACCTGAACTTGTGCGGGCGCTTGTGCGGCTGCCCGGCGGTGCTCCTTCTGCCACAGCAAGCCTTCTGCGGGTCAAACCTGTAACGGCGCCGTCATATAATAAGAAGTCAGGGCTGCTGCGCCGGCAACGCCCGCTGCGGAAACTCTGCATTATAGGCCTCGATCAGCGAGGCCTTTTTTATGGCATCATTTTCCTGCCCGATCTCCCAGCGGCGCGCAGCAGCGGCGACAGGGCCGCGCGGCAGCAGGGCGACCGACTCGGCGACGATCTGCCGGGCGATATACTCCTGACCGGTGCGGAAGAAGAAGGGGAGCAGAGCCGCCAGGATCTCTTCGTCGCCCCCCGCGCTCTCATAGACCTGGCGCAGCTCATTGCGCACGCGCGTCCGGGTCGACGCGAGCGGGTAGCGGCGCAGCAGCAGATCCCACAGCGCTGTTTTTGCTTCCAGATTGTCGGGATAGATGGCCAGCTCGGCCTCCAGCTCCGTCTCCGCCTCGCCCGGCTCCTGACGCCAGGAGAATCCTTCAATCCCCCCCTGCTGCAGGAGAAGGCTTTTCTGGAGATGGGCTCCCCGGGCGGGGCGCATCTCCCTGCCGTAAATGATGCTTTCCCAGTAGCGGCCGCCGTTGTTATCCTCTTTTTCCCCCGAGTAAAAGCGCAGCAGGAAGAACTGTCCTTCGGCCGGCAGGAGGTGGCGGGCCCGCCAGACTCCGTTTTTTTTGGTCATTGGCAATTCTGCCCGCACCGGTGGCTGAGGAGCGCGTACGATTAACAGTTCGGCCGTGAGGACGGCCTCGGCGGCCAGTATGGCGCCGGGCGCAGCCGGATCGTAATAGAGGGTGAGCTGCGCACCCGCCATCGGCTGGCCGGGCTGCCAGGCGGCAACCCGTCCGGGTGGCAGCTGGCGGGAACAGCCCGTCAGCCCGGTGATCGCCAGCAACACGAACAGATCAATTCTCCTCATGGTCCTCTCTCCGGTTTGATGCTCCCATTTTAGGAAATTCGCGCTTTACTGGCAAGAGAAAAACACGGTGGCAATAAAAAAAGGGATGGACCGGATGGTCCATCCCTTTCGGGCCGAAAAGAGCCGCGCTTACTTCAGGAACATCAATTTTTGGCTCTTGACGCCAAACTGGCCTTCGATGCGGTAGATGTACATGCCGCTCGTGACCAGGTTGCCGCTCTCATCCGTGCCATTCCACTTGATCGAGTGCTTGCCGGCGGCCATGGACTGGTCGACCAGCGTTTTTACCCTCTGACCCAGCATGTTATAGACCGCCAGTTTGATCTGGGAGGTCTTGGGCACGCTGAAATCGATCGTGGTGGTCGGATTGAAGGGGTTCGGGTAGTTCTGAGCCAGTTCGTAGCTCTCGACCACCTCGACCGGACGGTTCTTGACACCCGTCGGGATGCTGCTTACCGGCATGGCCAGGTAATAGACACCGGAGAGATAGGGGTTGCTGAGGTAGTTGATGAACTCCCAGCCGGCCCCTTCATCGCCGAAGTAGACCATGTGCAGCTTGCCATCGACGACCCGCTTGTTGAGGACAAGGTTACGCTCGTCAAAGGTCGGGGTCTCGGTGATGTTGACAGGTTCGCCCCACTTGGCGCCGCCATCCTTGGAGCCGACCACGCAGAGCTCGCCCTTGCCGATAAAGTGGATCTTGCCGTTCTGGACAGGATCGTTCTCGGGGGTGGACCAGGTGCCCCACTTTTCGCTGAAGAGGTTGTAGGCGACATAGACGCCGTTGGCGTCATCGACAGCGACTGTCGG
>JAKQKF010000269.1 GCA_029560815.1 bacterium | reverse complement strand
GGCGGCGCGGGAGAAGCCGGATGTGTAAAAGATGTGGATAACTTGTGGGTAACCGGCTTTTAGGCCGGTTCATCGCCATCACCACAAGATATAGGCGGCCGCGCCTAACCCGTAAATAACCATTGCATTTCTGCCCTAAATTTAGTAAATAATCATTGAATTGATTACCGTCGGCCCGGTGGGGCCGCCGAGCCATCCACAAGCCCGGGAGTGCATGAACCACGACATGACAAATCTGCTCTTGCTGCTCGCGGCTCTCTTCGTGCTCCTGGCTCTCTCCGAGCTCATGCGCCGCCGGTTCCACGGCACCGAAGAGTTCTCACGCAAGTTCGTGCACATGTTCACCGGCATTCTGGTGGCCGTCTCCCCGTTCTTTCTCAAAAGCCGCTGGCCGATCATCGCCGTGGCCCTGATTTTCGCGGTGATCGACTATTACTCCGTGCGCAAAGGCTGGCTCAAGGGCATGCATGACCTGCACCGGCGCACCTACGGCACGGTCTATTATCCCGTCTCCTTTGTGATTCTGGCGCTGCTCTTCTGGGAGAGCCACCCCCTCATCCTCATCACCGCCATGCTGCTGCTGGCCATCAGCGATGCTGTGGCCGCGCTGGTCGGCGAGAACCTGCGCGCACCCCGTATCTACCATATCGGCCCGGACAAAAAGTCCATTGAGGGCTCGACGGCGATGTTTCTCTCCAGCCTGGTGATCGTCGCCGCGGCGCTGGCCCTGACCGGCCGGCCGGCCGGGGAGGTGCTCTGGTTCGCCGCCCTGGTGGCCTTTTTCGCCACCGTCTGTGAGGCCATCTCCTATCAGGGCTCCGACAATCTGACCGTGCCTCTGGGCGCGGCGCTGGTCCTGCATTATCTGCTTACCCACACCCGGGGTGATGCGGCGATCTTTTCTCTTGGCGTGGGCATGGCGGTAGTGGTGGCTTTGCTCTCCTACCGGCTCAAGTTTCTCTCCTCCAGCGGCGCGGCGGCGACTTTTATCCTCGGCACGATCGTCTTCGGGATCGGGCGCTGGCCCTACACTCTCCCGATCCTGACCTTCTTCATCCTCTCCAGCCTGCTCTCCAAACTGGGCAAGCGGCGCAAGCAGAAGCTGGCGGGGATGATCGAAAAGGGGGGAGCGCGCGATGCCTGGCAGGTGATCGCCAACGGCGGGCCGGGAGGGCTGCTGCTGATTCTGGGGTACATCTGGCCGCATCCGATCTGGTTTCTGCTCTACGCGGCCTCGCTGGCTGCGGCGACTGCGGACACCTGGGGCACGGAGATCGGCACTCTGTCGCGCAACGACCCGCGTTCGATCGTCACCTTCAAGCCGGTGCCGGTCGGCACCTCCGGCGGCATTTCGGTCATCGGCACGCTCGGCTCGGCCCTGGGCAGCCTGGTTCTGGCGGGGGTGAGCTGGCTCGTCACGCCGCAGAATTCGCCGGCTGTCGTCGGCCTGCGCGAGTTCATGCTGATCTTCGCCGCGGGAATAGCGGCCAGCCTTTTCGACAGCCTGCTCGGGGCGACCCTGCAGGCCAGGTTCCGCTGCCCGGTCTGCAGCAAGGTGACTGAAAAGAGCCACCACTGCCGCGGAGTAAAGACCGAAATCGTCGGGGGGCTCGCCTGGCTCAACAACGACCGCGTCAACATGGCCGCCGCGGCCTTTGCGGTCCTTTTGGTCCTGATTATATATTAACGGCTTATAACACTCTCACAAAGCCGCCAAGCCACAAGGATAACCTGCCGGATCGTTCCACTTTGTGTCCTTTGTGCCTTTGTGAGAAATCGGTTTTAAAAATAAAGCAAACAAGGAGGATGCATGACCACCATTATTGATGTCTTTGCACGTGAAATTCTCGACTCCCGCGGCAACCCCACTATCGAAGTGGATGTGGCCCTTGAAGGTGGCGCTGTTGGGCGCGCTGCAGTACCCTCCGGCGCATCCACCGGCGAACATGAAGCGGTCGAGCTGCGCGACGGCGATGCCGCCCGCTATAAAGGCAAGGGCGTGCTCCAGGCGGTGAAGAATGTCAACGATATCATCGCCGACGAAGTGATCGGCGAGGACGCCACCGAGCAGACTCTCATCGACAAGATCCTGATCGAACTGGACGGCACGCCCAACAAGGCCAAGCTGGGCGCCAACGCCACCCTGGCGGTCTCTTTGGCCACGGCCAAGGCTGCGGCCGAAGCCTTCGGCCTGCCCCTCTACCAGTACATCGGCGGCAGCAATGCCAAGGTCCTGCCGGTGCCGATGATGAATATCCTCAACGGCGGCATGCACGCGGACAACAACGTCGACCTGCAGGAGTTCATGATCATGCCGGCCGGCGCTCCGACCTTCGCCGAAGCCCTGCGCATGGGCGTCGAGACCTTCCACAGCCTCAAGGGTGTGCTGAAGAAAAAAGGCTACAACACCGCCGTCGGCGACGAAGGCGGCTTCGCCCCCGATCTCAAATCCAATGAAGAGGCCCTGCAGGTGATCATGGAGGCGATCGAAAAGGCGGGCTACAAGGCGGGCAAGGAGATTTTTATCGCCCTCGATCCGGCCGCCAGCTCCTTCTACCTCACCGACAAAAAAGTCTACAACCTCGCCTCCGAGAAAAAGAAACTCACCTCGGAAGAGATGGTCGAATATTATATAGATCTGGTGAATAAATATCCCATCGTTTCGATCGAAGACGGCATGGCCGAGGACGACTGGGACGGTTTCAAGCTCATGACCAAAAAGCTCGGCGCCAAGATCCAGATCATGGGCGACGATCTCTTTGTCACCAACACCAAACGGCTCAAGCAAGGCATCGAGAAGGGAATTTGTAACTCGATCCTGATCAAGCTCAACCAGATCGGCACCCTGACCGAGACCCTGGACGCCATCGAGATGGCCAAGACCGCGAGCTACACCGCCGTGATTTCGCACCGCTCGGGCGAGACCGAGGACAGCACCATCGCTGATGTGGTGGTGGCCACCAACGCCGGCCAGATCAAGACCGGCTCGGCCTGCCGCACCGACCGCATCTGCAAGTACAACCAGCTGCTGCGCATCGAGGAGAACCTCGGCGAAGTGGGCCACTTTGCCGGCATGAGCGTGATCAAGCGCAAGTAAAGAGAGATTCGGCTCCCTGCCGGCCCGTTCGCCGGCAGGGACCGGCCTGAAGAGGGGTTGATGATGAACGCAAAAAGAGGGACGCTCGCCGGGATCAAGCGGCGTCTTGGGAAGCTCAAGGCCACGCGGGGCAAATTCTTACTGATCGGCTTTGTGATCCTCTTTTTCGGCTATGTCGCCGGCTCGTCCGGATTTGTCGCCCAGATCCGGCTGTGGCAGCAGGGACGTCAGCTGCAGAAGGCGATCGAGCTCGAACAGAAGAAAAAGAAGTGGATGCAAAAAGAGGCTGAAAGCCTGACCAATGACCGGAATCGCATCAAGCGCGAAGCCCAGAAAGAGCACAGCCTCGGCGAACCGGATGAGATCATCGTTCACGTGCAGTAACTCCCATGCTGGAGCGCTCGTCCAACCGTTGATCGGAAAATGCCATCGCGTCGCTGCGCAGATGGCATTTTTTATTGTTTTCAGTTGTTTTCTTTTATACGGGAGCGCCGGCGCCCAGGGCCCGGCGGGGGGAATAGGCGGTCCCGGCCTGAACATGCCGGTGACCCTGCGCTACCGCCAGGAGCTGAACAACCACCTCTGGCAGTTTGACGCCGGGCGGGTCATCGCTCTGAGCCCGCGCTGGGAGTGGCGTTTCCAGGAGCAGTTCCGCACCTCGATGCTGCGGCTGGGCGGCAACGACGACAAATGGAAGGACGATCACTCTTTTTCCACCGCGCTGGGCTATTTGCTCCTGCCCTCCCTGCGGGTGGAGACCCTTTTCCGCTCTTTGTCATTTTTCGACCGGCAGACGGGTTTTAACAACGACATACGCAGCCAGGCGGTCGGTTGGGGTATGCAGTTCACACCGGCGCCGCGGCTGCGCCTCGCCGCCCAGGCCGGGCCCAGGTGGGAGTCGCGGATGGGATTCCACGACCAGGGCATTTTTCTCGCCGGGGAAGGAGCGCTCTCCGCACTCGACCTCGGCGGCTACCTCAATCACCTGCAGGGCCTGCTCGAGATGGACCATTACGATGTGCGCAAGAACCACGAGGCCAACATCGCCTACGCCGTGGCCCGGGTCTTCAGTCCCGCCAGCAGCGATTCCCTGCGCATCTACAACGGCAGCCGCCGCCGCGATAACTATACCTCGCTCATCGGCGATGTTGAGAGCCAGCGCGAAGGCAACAAGGGCTTTGAGAACATCCTCACCTACGGCCTCGGCGCCTGGTCGCGTCTCCTGCTGCGCACCAGCTGGCAGTTCCGCAATGTGGAACTGGTCTCCTTCGGAACGGAAGAGGCGGCGCGGCAGCGCAAGCGCAACGACCGGCTCGGCGACCACCTCCTCGAGATGACGATGGCGCGGCCGCGCCTGCAGGGACGGATGGCCCTGAGCTATAACACGCTGCAGCAGAAATACGACATCACCGCCGGCGGTTCACAGGTACCCTTTTCCAAATACACCGCCTTTGTCACGCCGGACAACAGCAGCAGCCGGCTGCAGCTCTCCGGTGAGCTCGGCACCCCGGCGGGGCGCATCGACAGCCTGTACGCCTACGCCTCGGTCAGCCGGTTTCAGTATGACACGCCGGACACCAACAATTTCGACGACCGCGACGAGCTGCGGATCAACTCCCAGTTCATCTATGGCCGTCAGATCCGGCCCGCCTTGCGCCTGGAGGTGCAGGCGAGCATCAGTCTTTATCACATGGTCTACATTTTTGGCGAGCGCAGCGCCGACAACAGCTGGAACCGCATTTTGCGGCTGCGTCCGGTTTTGCGCTATGCCCCCTCGCGGCGGCTGCAGTGGCACAATGCGTTCGAGGTGCTCGCCAACTATGTCGACTATGACTTTGACAACCTGGCCCTGCAGACCCGCAGCTTTGTCTTTCGCAAGTTTGCCTGGGATGACTCCCTCCGGCTGGAGGTGACCCGGCGCAGCAGTGTCAAACTCGACTACCGGCTGCAGCTGGAGGAGAACGGGCAGCTCTACTGGGAGGCCTGGAAGGAGCGGCTGCTGACCACGCGCACCAGCCACTGGCTGCAGCTCCGTCTGCTCTATGCCGCGGGCCCCTCCCTGTCGCTGGGTCCCGGCTACGGTTTTTACAGCCGCCTGGAGTGGCGGCATGACATCGATGCCCTGGGTCAGGAGCGGGTCATCCGCGCGCAGAGTTTCAGCAGCCACGGGCCGGCCCTGAGCATTTACTATACGCCCTCGCGGCGCAGCCGTTTTGTACTGGACGCTCACAGGCGCCGGGTCAAGCCCTGGCAGCAGGAGCGGTATACCATCAATACCCTGGATGTGCGCCTCGATTGGCTTTTTTAGGCGCACGGCGCAGCCTCCGGCGGATGAAACGGGGGAAGGACCCGATGCAGGGAAGGAAGAGGATTGACCGAACCGAAGGTTGAAATGCACGAGATGATCATCCCCAGTCTGCCGGAGCAGATCCAGCGCGTTGAGGAAAAGTGCGAAGAGATGGCCGGTCGGGCGGGCTTTGCCGATGACGAGCGCGACGCTGTCGCCATTGCCATCACCGAGATGGTCGCCAACGCGATCTATCACGGCAATAAAAGCAATCCGAAAAAGACCGTGCGCATCCGTTTTTATCTCCAGGACGGCGGCCTGACCGTGCACATCACCGACCAGGGCGAGGGATTCGATCCCACCGGGGTGCCTGACCCGCTGCTGCCCGAGAATCTGCTCAAGGACAACGGTCGCGGCATTTTCATCGTGCGCTCGATGATGGACAGCGTCGAGTACCGGTTCGAGCCCGAAGGCGGGACGACGGTCATCCTGACCAAACGCAAAAAAAACGATGTCCATGATCGGGAGTGAGCCCGTGCGGACGGGGGGGCGCCGCCGTACGGAGCCGGCCGCGGCCCTGGCTCTGCTCCTGATCCTGCTTGCGTTCTTGAGCGCTCCCGCGCCGGCCGCACTCCCGCTGCAGAGTCCCGATTCCACCCTCATCGAATCCATCCTTTTTGTCGGCAATGACCACACGCATGAAGAGATCCTGACGCGCGAGATGCGGCTGCGGGAGGGCGATCCCTACGACGCCCGCGCTGCGGAAGAGGACCGGCAGCGCATCGAAAACCTTGGCCTCTTCACCCGGGTCGAGCTGCAGCTTCTCCCCGGCGCCGGCGGCGTCGTGCTGCTCTACATCCTCAGTGAACGGTGGTACGTCTTTCCCTATCCTCTCCTCTTCATTCATGACCGGGACTGGAGCAAATTCTCCTACGGCGCCGCAGTGCGTCACGACAATTTCAGAGGCCGCGCCGTCACCGTCAGCGGCAATTTCTGGCTCGGGTACAATCCCAGCGCCAGCCTGAGCTATACCAATCCGTGGATTCACAGCCGCCACCGCCTGGCCTTGAACGCACAGCTAAATTACAGCCATGTCGAAAACCTCAGTCCGGCTGTCAGCGATTTCACCGAACGGCATCTCAGCGCGGCCGTGAGTCTGGGCAAGCGGTTGGGGAGCGACACGCGTGTGAGTGCGGGATTGGGCTACCGCGAGGTCCATTTGCCGCCCGAGCTCGAACTCACCCGTTCGGCCGGCGGCACCGACCGCATCGGCCAGATCTCGGCGGCCGTCAATTATGACAGCCGCGACTATTCTCCCTGGCCCGGCCGGGGATGGTATGCCGATGCCGGGGTGGCGCTCAAGCTGGTCGCCGCCGAATCGGACTATCTTTTCGTCGTCGGTGATGTGCGGCGCTACCAGCCCCTGCCCGGTGGGGGGATTCTGGCCGGCCGGCTCCGCGTCGACTGGAGCAGCGGCCGGCTGCCGCTATACAACCGGCTTTACCTCGGCTACTCGGAGCGCGTGCGCGGCCATTTCAATGAGGTGGTGGAGGGCGACGGCCGGGTTGTGGCCGGGTCGGCGCTGCGCTGGCCCCTGTTGAAGCGGCGTTATTTCAACCTCACCGATGAGGATGAGGGATATCTTGATTATTTCCGTAATCTGCCCTTTGCGCTGCATGCGGAGCTTTTTTACGATGCCGGTCTGATCGCCGTAGGGAGCTGGTCGCGGGCGGAGCAGCGGCGGCTGGGCGGATTTGGCGCGGGGCTGGCGCTGCAGCTGCCCTATGTGGAGCTGCTCCGCTTCGAGCGCGCCTGGAACCTGGCGGGGCGCGGTGAATACATCATCGACATGAAGGTCTGGTTTTAGCCATGGCACACATCCATTTTTTCTTTGTCGATCCCGCCGATGTCGGGGCGGAGCGGCTGGTGCTGCGCGGGGCGGAGTACAACCATGCGGCGCGGGTGCTGCGCAAACAGGTGGGGGAGCGGATCATCGCACTGGACGGCCGCGGCCGCCGTTATGAGGGGCGCATCGCCAGCCTGGGGGCGGGGGAACTGACGGTGGCCATCGAGGCGGCCGACGAGGGCGGGGGCGAGCCGCGGCTGCGGCTGACGCTGGCGCAGGGGCTGCTCAAGGGGGGGATGTTCGACTGGGTCGTCGAAAAGGGGACGGAGATCGGGATCTCGATTTTTCAGCCGATGATCACCGCCCATACGGTGGCGGAAGCGCGCAGCCGGGAGGAGCGCTGGCAGGAGAAGGCGCGGGCGGCGATGAAGCAGTGCGGCCGCAGCCTGGTGCCGCTGGTGCGGCCGGTGACGGATTTCGCCCGCGCGGTCGATGCGGCCGGGGGAGAGGCGCTCTTCATCGCCTGGGAGGAGGCGGAGGTGGCGCCGGCCGGTCTGGCGGCGGCGCTGGCGGGGCGCACGGCGGCGACCCTCCTGATCGGTCCCGAGGGCGGATTCAGCGCGGAGGAGGTCGCTCTGGCGTCGGCGGCCGGAGCCCGGACGATCAGTCTCGGGCCGCGGCGTCTGCGCAGCGAGACGGCCGCCCTGACGGCGGCGGTGCGTCTGCTGGATGCCGCCGGCGAGCTGGGCTAGAGAATATGGTCAGAGTGGATGAGGAGGCGGCGCGGTTCAGCGGGCGCGCACGTACCAGGCGAAGAGGGCGCAGAAAAAGCTAATGGCGGCCCCGACCGCCAGTTCCGCGTAGCGGTAGCGGCGGCTGCGGCCCGGTGCGGGGGTCGGCAGCACGAGGGCCGAGAGCAGGGTCAGGACGAGCAGGTTATACCAGCCGCCGAGGATGAGGCCGAGGGTGGCGAGCAGACGGGAGAGGATGCCGGGGAGGCGGTGGCGGAAAGAGGGAAAGCCGTGGCCCTTGAGCCGTACGGTCACGCCGGCCATGCCGAGCTGGATGTAGTGGATGATCGGGGGGGCGGCGAAGGCGGCGATGACGAGCGCGCTCAGGGTGGTGGTCAGCCAGGGCGTCAGCCAGAAAGTTTGCTGCGGCAGGGTGGCCTGCAGGTACCAGGCCCCCCCGAGCAGTGAGAGCATATGCAGCGCCTGATCGATAAAAAAATAGCCCAGTCCATCCCTGGCGTGGAACAGCGCGAGAAAGAGCTTGGTCCGATCCAGGGTGAAATGGACGAGGGCGATGAAAAGAATGACCAGCCAGATGGCGAGCCGGTCAAGCAGGGGATAAAAGAGCGCGACATTGACCAGCGAGCAGATCAGGACATGGAGCGGAACCCCCCAGGCTGATTTTTGCTTGAGGCGGAAGATGCTGTCGGTCTGCAGCGTAAAGTCACCGATGACATGGGCCAGCAGCAGCAGTTGAAAATAGTCCATTCCCGGCTCCGCGGAGATGGCCGCGAACTATTCGCGAACAACCCACACCTTAACCAGCGCAGTCACTTCCTGGTGCAGCTTGACGGGCACGTCATAGACGCCCAGGGCCTTGATCGGATCGTCGAGGAGGATCTTCTTCTTGTCGATCTCAAAGCCGTTCTCAGCGAGCAGATCGGCGATGTTCTGGCTGGTCACCGAACCGAAGAGCTTCTCCTCTTCACCCACCTGCACTGAAACCGTAAGCGAAAGTTTCTCGAGCTTGTCAGCCACTTCCCGGGCCTCTCTCTGGCCGCGCTGCTGGCGCATGGCCGCCGCCTTGTTTTCGACCTCGACGGCGCGCATGTTGCCGGGGGTGGCCAGAGCGGCCTGGCCGCTGGGGATCAGATAATTGCGGGCGTAGCCGTTCTTGACAGTGACGACCTCACCGGCGGTGCCCAGGGTTGGGATATCTTTTTTCAGGATAATCTTCATGGGGAATTTCCAGACTATTTGGTCATTTCAGAGATGTAGGGAATTAGAGCGATCTCGCGTGCCTTTTTGATCGCGTTGACGAGCTGACGCTGATGTTTTGCGCACGTCCCCGAGGTGCGGCGGGGGATGATCTTGCCCTGCTCGGTGGTGAAACGCATCAGCCGCTTTTCGTCCTTGTAATCAATATACTCCACTTTTTCTTCGCAAAAGCGGCAAATTCGTTTTTTTCTCAACATGTTGACTCCTTTTATGGCCTAGAGAGGGGTTACAGGTTCAAATCCTGATATCCGAAATCGAAATCAGTCGGTTCGATCTTTTGGAATTCCTGCGCTTCAGGCGCGGGTTTGATTTTGCTGCCATCTTCCTCGGGGTTTCCGGGGGTATCATCGCTGCTCTGCTGGGCGAGCTCTTCGACATCCCGGCCGCTTCTGCGGTCGAGGAACTGAATGCGCCGCGCGCGCAGTTCGACGACATTGCGCGCGGTGCCGTCCTCGTTATGCCAGTTGCGGCTCTGGAGCTCGCCGTCGATGAGGACGGACGCGCCCTTTTTGAGGATTTCGGCGCAGGCTTCGGCCAGGCGGTGCCAGGCGACGACACCCACATAGCACACATTTTCCCTCCAGATACCGGAATTATCGCGGTATTTGCGATTGGAGGCGACGTAAAAGTTGATTACAGGTGTGCCATTGGTAGTTTTCCGGAACGCCGGATCGCTGGTCAAATAGCCGGCGATGAGGACGTTGTTGATGTCCGGCATTTTCAGGTCTGGCATATCGTACACTCCTCAAGCCCCAACAAACGGCGGGCTTGAAATGGACAGATGTCTGACTCACACGAACGTGAGTATGCTAAAGAACAGGTGGCGCTCCTACTCGGCCGCGGGGGTGTTCTCGGCGGCGGTTTTGGGCTCTTCAGCGGCCTGGGATTCTTCGGCTGCTGCAGGCGCCTCGATCTCTTTGGGCTCTTCGGCTGCGATGGGCTCTTCAGCGGCCTCGGGTTCCTCGGCGGCTTTGGGCTCTTCAGCGGCAGCTTCGGGAGCGGCATCCGCCGCGGCGGGAGCCGGGGCCGGGGCAGCGGGCGGGGCGGCTGCGTACTGCTTGGCCAGGGCTTTCAGGGCGCGCTTGTTCAGCAGGGTCGTCATGGTGCGGAGCAGATACTCATTGAGGCGATATTCGCGGTCGAGCTGCTTGATCATCCCCGGCGGGGCATCGAAGCGGATCAGGACGTAGAAACCGTACTGGCGTTTTTTGATTTCGTAGGCCAGGCGGCGTTTGCCCCAGCGGTCGGTCGTCTCGATCTGGCCGCCGTTGGCGGAGATGAAACGTTCGTATTTATTGATGATGCCTTCGATCTCCTCGAGCTTGAGCAGGGAGTCGATGACAATGATGGTCTCATATTTACGCAAACTAGTCCTCCTTCAGGCAGTGTTCTGCGTTGTTGATGGCTGTTGATTTATCAGAGGGTATTGCAGCTGTTCATGGCCTGCTCGATGCCGGACTGCAGGAAGCAGTGGATCGTTTCGACCGCATGCTGCACAATTTCCTTGACGATGGCGCGCTCTCCGCGGCTGAAATCAGAGAGCACATGATCGATCATCTCCTCTGGGTTCTCGGGCCGGCCCATGCCCAGACGCAGGCGGGGAAAGTCGCGGGAGCCGAGATGGTCGATGACCGACTTGAGTCCGTTATGACCGCCGGCGCTGCCCTGTTTGCGCAGGCGGAGCCTGCCGAGGGGAAGGTCGGCGTCATCGACGACGATGAGGAGCCGGTCGGGCTCGATGTTGTAATAGCGGACGAGCTGGCCGATGGCTTCGCCGCTGCGGTTCATGAAAAGCTGCGGTTTGGCGATGATGAGCTCGTTCCCTGCGCTAGCGGCTTCGGCCAGCAGGGAGGAGCAGCTTTTTTTTCTAAAAGCGGCGCCGAGCGATTCGGCGAGGGCATCGGCGGTCAGAAAGCCCAGGTTATGCCGCGTGTTGGCATAGCGGGGGCCCGGGTTGCCCAATCCGGCGATCAGATATTTTTGTCGCATGGCCGGCGGCTGTCCGTGGAAGAAGAGGATTACTTTTCTTCTTCTTCGCCCTCAGCCTTGCGCCCGACCAGTTCGGGTTCGGCACTCGCCGGTTCCTCGGTAACGGCCTCTTCTTCAGCCGCGCGCGGAGCGGTGATGGTGACGATGGTGCGGTCGGGTTCGCCGAGGATGATGTACTTGTCGGTCGTGATGTCGCTGACGGTGAGCGCGTCACCGATAGCGAGTTCGGTGATATCCAGGTCGATGCCCTCGGGGATATCGCCAGGCAGGCACTCGATTTCGATCTCGCGCAGCACCTGCTGGAGGATGCCGCCGTCGTTCTTGACGCCGATGGAGGTGCCGGTGAGGTGGACGGGCACGGAGACGGTGAGTTTTTCATCCAGTTTGATGCCCATGAAATCGATGTGGATGATGGCATGGTTGATGGGATGGTACTGGATGTCGCGGACGATGCATTTGCGGTTGTCGCCGGTGTTGAAATGCACGTCAAGCAGGGCGGCCTCTTTGGCGAGGGTGCCCTGCAGGGCTTTGCCGTTCACCGTGAAGGGGATGGATTCCTTGCCGTGAAAGTAAAATATACCGGGCACCTCGCCGGCGCGGCGAACCTTTTTGGCTTGCTGGGTGCCGTGCTTTTCGCGGATGGTCAGTTCAAGAACATGTGCAGACATTATGTTTCTCCAGTCTTTGGCTCTATACCAAGGCTAACGATTTGCTTACTGTTTTGGTCCCTTTTCCGGAAAGAGATCGGAAATGGAACGGTCTTCGTGGATGCGGCGGATGGCGTCGGCGAGCAGTTCGGCGACGCTGAGGGTGATGATCTTGTCGATTTTCTTCTCTGCATCGATGTTGACCGAATCGGAGATGAAGAAGCTTTTAATCTCCGAATGGGCGATTCTCTGCACGGCCTCGCCGGAGAGGATGCCGTGGGTGCAGGCGACATAGATATTGCGGGCGCCCCGTTCCTTGAGCACCTGGACGCCGGCGATGAGCGTGCCGGCGGTGTCGACCAGATCATCGACCAGGAGGACATCCTTGTCCTGCACATCGCCGATGAGGCGGCTGACCTCGACGATGTTGTGTTTAGGGCGCCTTTTTTCGAGCAGCACCATATCGGTGCCGAGGCGGCGGGCATAGGCGCGGGCGAGATAGATGCCGCCGATATCGGGTGAAGCGACCACCAGTTCGGGCGATTTCATTTTTCTGAAATGCTCGATAAAGACGGCTGCGGCGTAGAGATGGTCCAGGGGGATGTCGAAAAAGCCCTGGATCTGCGGCGCATGCAGGTCCATGGTGAGGATGCGGTCCGCGCCGGCGTTGGTGATGAGATTGGCCACCAGTTTGGCGGAGATGGCCACGCGCGGCTGATCCTTGCGGTCCTGGCGGGCATACCCGAAATAGGGGATGACCGCGGTGATGCGTTTGGCCGAGGCGCGGCGCGCTGCGTCGATCATGATCAGCAGCTCGAGCAGATTGTCCGCCGGGGCATGCGTGGGCTGGATGAGGAAAACGTCGGTGCCGCGGATGTTCTCCTCATATTTGGCCCAGATCTCGCCGTCGCAGAAATTTTTCAGCGAAATCTGCCCGAGATTTTTTTTCAACGCTCCGGCGATCTTTTGGGCGAGGGGAATGTTCGCCCGGCCGGAGAAAATCTTCATCTCTCGATCTTGCGTCATCGGGGCCTGCAGTGATCATGTTTGGTCAGGAGGGAGGAAATAAAAAAAGGACGAAAATCCAGGCAGACTTTCGCCATTTCCTTCCCTTTGCACAGGGCTGGGGCGGGAGGATTCGAACCTCCGCATGCGGGATCCAAAATCCCGTGTCTTACCACTTGACGACGCCCCAAGAGAGTGTTGCCAGCGCGGCCACGCCTCAAAAGGCAGAACCCGCGACCGGATGGAACAGAAAAGTGGTGTAGGAGCTCTCTGTTCCCGCCAGGGCGCTCAAGGCGTCGCTTTTGTCCAGGAATAGGCCGAAAACAGCCGAACCGCTGCCGGACATATGAGCATAAAATGCCCCGGCCCGCTTGAACCCCTCCACCAGTTTTTTCAAATGCGGATATGTATTGAAAACAACAGGTTCGAGATCGTTTACCAGGTAGAGATCCCAGTCGGAAAGAGAATCGGCAAAACTGGTCAAGCTGTAAAATTTACTGTTTTTTAACGATTTTGTCAAGTCAAAATTCGTGTTTTCATAGACCCAACGGGTGGAAATCATCAGATTGGGCCAGACCAGCACCCCCCACCAGCCCTGGGGCAGGGTCAGGGGCTGGAGGAGTTCGCCGCGGCCACGGCCAAGGGCGCAGCCCCCGCGCAGGAAAAAGGGCACATCCGAGCCCAACTCGGCCGCCAGCGGCTGCAGGCGCTCGAGGGGCCAGTCAAGCTCCCACTCCCGGTTGAGGGCCTTGAGGGTCGCGGCGGCATCGCTGCTGCCGCCGCCCAGACCCGCCCCGGTGGGGATGTTCTTCTTGATCTGGATGTTGCAGCCGAGCTCGACCCCGGCGCTCTTTTGCAGCAGGGACGCGGCCCGCCAGGCAAGATTGCGCTCATCGACGGGAATGGCCGGATCGGAGCAGCCGATGGTGATGCCGCTCTGCTGCACGGCGATGGTGAGCACGTCGCGGACGCTGATCTCCTGGAAGATGGTCTCCAGCTCATGGTAGCCGTCCTCGCGGCGTCCGAGGATGCGCAGCCCGAGGTTGATCTTGGCATAAGCAGAATAATGGCGCAGGGGTGAATACATAAGAGCACGCGCGCTTTCGGTGACAGTCTCAATGGATTGTTTTTCAGAAACATTAATATTAGGCAACTTTTTTATCTTTGTCAACTTTTTTTCGTCAGGGTCGCGCGGGGTGGAACTTCCTGCTTGCATTTCAGCGTCTATATCCTTAAATTTCGATCTATTAAAGGAGAGGGTAACCCTGGAGACGCAAGACCCGGTGCGCGCTGCGCGCCCGACGCTCTACCTGCTCGGCGATGCCCATCTCGGCGGCCAAAGCCCGGCGCGCGAGGAGGCAAAACAGGAACGGCTGATCTCATTCTGGCGCTCGCTGCACGGCCGGAACGACTGCCAGCTCGTCCTCTGCGGTGATCTGTTCGATTTCTGGTTTGAGTACCGCCACGTCATCGCCCGCAGCCATTTCCGCATCCTCGTCGAGCTCACCGGCCTGGTCAATTCAGGGGTCCCGGTCGATTACCTTGCCGGCAACCATGACTTTTGGCTGGGCTCCTTTCTCCGCGCGGAGGCGGGGGTGACTCTTCACGACGACGCCCTCAGCCTGGAGCAGGCCGGCCGGCGGATTCTTCTCCGCCACGGCGATGGTTTGATGGCCAGGGATCATCTCTACCGTCTGATGAAACGGGTGCTGCGCCATCCGGCGTCCATCGCCGGCTACCGGCTGCTCCACCCCGATCTGGGCATCCCCTTCGCCCTCTTCTGTTCGCATTTGAGCCGCGCCTCGGCGCGGGACAAGCACCACGATGACACCGATTACCGCGCCTATGCTTGCGGCCAGATCGATGCCGGCCATGATCTGGTCGTGCTCGGCCACTCTCATGTACCGGCCCTGCTTGCACACGGCGGCGGCTGGTACGTCAACGCCGGCGCCTGGATGGACACCTTCACCTATGCGCGGATCGAAGCCGGTGTACCCTCCCTCTGGCAGTGGGACGGGCAGGCGGGGCATCCCTATCAGCCCGCAGCCGGTCCCGGACGATCAAGCGTGATGGACGATTAGTGGAAAAGAGCAAGAAAAGAAACTCGTACTGGTGGGACTGGCTGATCCTGTTCGGGGCGCTGACCCTCTCCCTGGCTGCACTCTTCTTTGCCAATGAGGCACGAACACTGGGCGGGCTGCATACGCTCAATCTCGAGATCGTCGGGCGCATGACCGCCCCTATCGCCAGGATCCGCGGCTATTTCGGGCTCGCCGGTGAGAACCGCAAGCTGCGCGAACTCAATGCGGTCCTTCAGCTCAAGAACGCCCAGATGGCGGAGGCCTGGTACGAGAACAGCCGTTTGCGCCAGCTGCTGGGGTTCAGGATGACCGCCCCCTACGATCTGATCGCGGCCACTGTCGTCGGCCGCCAGAAACAGCCGGGCATGGAGCCGCTCATCCTCGACGCGGGGGCCGCGCAGGGGGTGCGCGCCAACATGACTGTGGTCGCCGCTGATGGACTGGTCGGCCGGATCCTTTCGGTCTCCCCCACCCGTTCGATCGTCCAGCGCTTCGATGACCGCGCTTTCAGCTGCGCGGCGCTCGTCCAGCGCAACCGCCTGGAGGGGATGTTCAAATGGGAGGGCTACAATCGCGGCCTCCTGACCGGGATCTTTTTAAGCGGAGATGTGCGCAAGGGGGATGTTATTGTAACCTCGGGCACCAATTCCATCTATGTGCCGGGGCTGAAGCTGGGCGTGGTCTCCCTCATCGACGACGCGGAGTCGGGGATGTATCGCAGGATTTTCGTTGAACCCAAAGTGGATATCACCCGGCTGCGGGAGGTTTACATCATCCGGGATTCGGCCGGGGAGATGCTGCGATGAATCTGATCTACTATATGATCATGGCGGCGGTGGCGCTGGGGCTTCAGCACGGCGTCAGCGACCTGGTCGCGATCCAGGGCGTCACCCCCGATTTCCTCCTCATCGCCGTCTGCGCTATCGCCCTCTACGCCGGGCGCGGGCAGGGGACCATCTGGGGAGCAGCGGTCGGCTTTATCGAGGATTCGCTGACCGGCGGCCTGCTCGGCAGCCACGCCTTCGTCCTCAGCCTGGTCGCCTTCATCGCCGGCTCGGTGATGAGCTACCGCTCGCTGCAGAGCGCCTACAGTCTCAACGCGGGGCTCATCGTCGGCCTGCTCGCGCTCGTCCACAACCTGCTGATCTATTTGCTCACTGTGCACGGCGCTGCGGGCTGGTTTACGGGCCTGCTGATGGCCGTTTTTCTGCCCGCGGTCTATACCCTCTTCTGGGCGCTGATCATCTTCGCGGTCGTGCCTGAATCCATCTGGGAAAAGATCTACAAAACCGAGCCTTCACCCTTGTTTTAACCGGTCCAATGCCAAGCCATGCACTCCCATGACCGCACCACCCGCATCATCCAGTTTATCATCGCCGGTGCCTTTATCGTGCTGGCCGGGCAGCTCTTCAACCTGCAGATCCTCCAGCGCGAAAAGTATCTGACGCAATCGGAGAAGAACCGTTCCCGCCGTCTGCGTCTGGAGCCGCCGCGCGGTGTCATTTATGACCGCCATGGCAGCCCTCTGGTGGAGAACCGGCCCAGTTACGTCCTGAGCGTCATCCCCATCGAGGTGCGCAACAACGAAAAATCTCTCGCTTTCCTCGCTGATCTGATGCAGGAGACCCCCGCCGAGGTCCGGCGCCGGCTGGAGCGGGCGGACAATCCCTTTCTGCCCTTCAAGCTTCAGCGCGATATCGACTACGGGATGCTGGTCCGCCTCGAGGAGCACAAGCTGGAGCATCCCGGCGTGACCTACGAGATCGAATCGCGGCGCATCTATCCGGCCGGGCTGAAATCGCCCCATCTTTTCGGCTATATCGGGGAGATTTCCAAAAGCGAACTGCAGCGGCGCCAGGAGGAGGACATGCTGCCTGGCGATCTGGTGGGCAAGAAGGGGTTTGAGGCCTACTATGACCGGGATCTGCGGGGTCAGGTCGGTTACAAAGTGGTCATCGTCGATGCGGTCGGGCGTATGGCCACCGACCAGACGGGCTCGAGCGAGCAGTCCGCCAGGCGCGGCAAGGATTTCTTTCTCGCCCTCGATGCGAACCTGCAGGCCCTGGCCGACTCACTCTTCGCCGACAAGCGGGGCGGGGTGGTGATGGTCGATACCCGGGACGGGGGGGTGCTGGCGCTCTGCAGCAAGCCCGATTTCGACCCCGAGATCTTTTCAGGCAATCTCACCAACGCGGATTGGCAGCGGCTGGTGAACGATCCGGCCAAACCCCTCTATGACCGGATGATCCAGAGCTCCTATCCCCCGGGCTCGACCCTCAAGATGGTCGCGGCCGCCGCCGCCCTCGAGGAGCGCAAGGCCGGCGCGGATACCTACTTTTCATGCGGGGGCGGTGTCACCTACGGCGACCGTACCTTTGCCTGCTGGAACAAGGCAGGCCACGGCTCCCTCGCCATGATTGACGCCCTCAAGGTCTCATGCAACGCCTATTTCTACCGGCTGAGCATGCGTCTCACCGTCGATGAATGGGCGCTCTACGCCGCGCGTTTCGGCCTTGGCAAACGGACCGGGATCGATCTGCCGGCCGAGGAGAAAGGAACCCTGCCCGACCGCGCCTATCTCGACCGCGCCTTCGGCAAAAACGGCTGGACCAACGGCATGATGCTCAACCTCGGCATTGGCCAGGGCGATCTGCTCGTCACCCCCGTGCAGATGGTTCAGTACACGACCATCATCGCCAACAAGGGGCGCTACTATCCCCTTCATCTGGTCCACAAGATCTACGATCCACGCACCCAGAGCTTTTTCAGGCAAAAGCTCGCTCCACGCACAGTCGAGGGGATTTCGGACGCCACCTAT
>JAKQKF010000260.1 GCA_029560815.1 bacterium | reverse complement strand
GTCATTCTCGGTTTTCCGGCCAACAATTTCATGAAGCAGGAGCCGGGCACCGATGCCGAAATCAAGGAGTTCTGCTCCCTCAATTTCGGAGTCACCTTTCCGATGTTCAGCAAGATTTCGGTCAAGGGCGACGATATCCATCCCCTCTACGCCTGGCTGACCGGCAAGGAGAGCAACCCCGAATTTGCGGGCGATATCTCATGGAATTTCAACAAGTTCCTCATCGGCCGCGACGGCAAGGTCATTGCCCGTTTCGGCAGCCGCACCACGCCTGAAGATGCGGAGCTGGTCGATGCGGTCAACAAAGCCCTGGCGGAGGCCCAGCCCCGGTAACGGAGCCCGCTCTCCGGAAACCGGCCGCGCTTCCGCGTGATGATAGCGCCGGGCTGTATTAAACTCCTTTAGGGGCATATCGTCAGGTCATAATAAAGCCTCTCCGGCGCTGCTGCGCGGAGAGGCTTTGCTGTTTACACCGATAAGGAACAGCCGCTTCAGATATCGAACTTGATGCCCTGGGCCAGGGGCAGCTGGGTGCTCCAGTTGATGGTATTGGTCTGGCGCCGCATGTAGGCCTTCCAGGCGTCCGAACCCGACTCGCGTCCGCCGCCGGTCTCCTTCTCGCCGCCGAAAGCACCGCCGATCTCGGCGCCCGAAGTGCCGATATTGACATTGGCGATACCGCAGTCGGAGCCCTCGTGCGAAAGAAAGAGCTCGGTCTCGCGCAGGTTGGTGCTGAAGATAGCCGATGAGAGGCCCTGAGGCACGTCGTTGTGCAGGGCGATGGCGTTCTCCACTCCGCCCGTGTAGCGGATCAGATAGAGGATCGGGGCGAAGGTCTCCTCCTGGACGATCTCCCAGCTGTTTTCGACCTCGGCGATGACTGGGGTGACATAGCAGCCGGACTCGTAGCCGGCGCCTTTGAGCTGCTCGCCGCCGCAGAGGATTTTGCCGCCCGAGGCCTTGATCTTTTCCAGGGCAGCCAGAAAGATATCGACCGCGGCCACGTCCACCAGGGGGCCCATATGATTCTTTTCGTCCCGCGGATCGCCGATGCGGAGGCCGGCGTAAGCTTTGAGCAGGCTCTCCTTGACTCTATCGAAAACCGAATCATGGATGATCAGGCGGCGGGTGGTGGTGCAGCGCTGGCCGGCCGTGCCGACCGAGCCGAAAACCACGGCCGGGATGGTCAATTTGAGATCAGCGTCCGGGGTGATGAGAATGGCATTGTTACCGCCGAGTTCGAGGATGGTGCGGCCAAGGCGACGGGCGACCACCTCGGCGGCGTGCTTGCCGACAGCGGTCGAGCCGGTCAGGGAGACCATCGGCACCCGCTTGTCCTGGAGCATGCGCTCGCCCACCGCCGCGCCGCTGCCGATGACCAGATTGAAAACACCCTCCGGCAGGTCGTTCTCCTGCAGGACGTTCCGGATCGCCTTTTGCACCGCGATGGCGGTCAGTGGTGTTTTCGAGGAGGGCTTCCAGATGATGACATCACCACAGGCCGCCGCGATCATGGCGTTCCAGGCCCAGACCGCGACCGGAAAATTGAAGGCAGTGACCACACCGACCACGCCGAGGGGATGGTACTGGTCGTACATGCGGTGACGGCTGCGCTCCGAATGCATGGTAAAACCGTAGAGCTGCCGCGACTGGCCCAGGGCAAAATCGCAAATATCGATCATCTCCTGGACCTCCCCCCACCCTTCCTGCAGCGACTTGCCCATCTCATATGTGACCAGCTCGCCCAGGGGCTGTTTCACCTCACGCAATCTGACGCCGATCTGCCGGACGATCTCGCCCCGCTTGGGGGCCGGGACCATGCGCCAGACCTTGAAGGCCTCCATTGCGCTCTGCATGACGGCTTCGTAATCAGCCGCGGAAGCGCGAAAAACCGAGGCGATCTTTTTGCCGTCCGCCGGCGAAAAGACATCCAGCATGCCCTGATCCTTGCTCTCCAGCCACTTTTGCCCGGTGGAGGCCCCATAGTTGACATCCGCGATACCGAGGGCTTTTAAAAAATCCATACTCTCCTCCTGCTTTATGATGATCCGCCGCAGCAGCCGGCTGCGGTTCGAGTTGTCAACCTCAATTTGCACTTTTTTTTGATAAAAACAAATGGTTTCGCGCATAAAAACAGGCCGGCATGGTGTACATATCCGTACTCGCAAACACGAATCTGTACCTGGAGGTACAGATTTCTGCCGGATTTCCAGCTGAAATTATTCCTATCTGTTTGTTTTTCTTGCTCCAAAACCGATGGCGCAGACGCTGGCACAGCGGTTGCAACACTGCAGGATAATGATATCACCACCTCACCCCGTGAAAGAGACCATGAAAAAACAAAACCTGCTCATCTTCCTGTTCGCATTGGTTGCGCTGCTCGCCGGCAGCGCCGGCGCGCAGCCCCGTTCCGGCGAGCCGCAGGAGGATCGCCTCCGCTACAACCGGCTGCTGCAGCGCACACGCGAAGCGGTGGCCGACTGCGACAACACTATGGCCCGGCGCCTGCTGAGGCAGGCGGAAGAGAAGGATGCCGCCATCCACAGCCTGCAAAAGCGCGGCGACCGCAAAGCGCTTCGCGCCCGGTACGCCGATGCCACGCGTCTGCTGCTGCGCGCGCTGGACCTCTGCTCGGAATCCCGCACCTCCGGCGGTGAGGAGGCCGGCCGGGAATTCGCCCAGCTCGAAAAACTGATCGACCGCGCCGGAACCCCTTCGCGGCCGCGCAGCCGCGGAGAGCGGGGTGATGCCGGCAAGATCAGGGCCTTGCAGTCCCAGGCCCGCCGCGCGCTCGACGCGGGTCAGGTCGATGTCGCCCGGCGCAAAATGGACATGATCCGCATCCTGCTCAACCACCCCGATGATCCCGCCCCATCCGGAGAGAATAACCGCCAGGCCCTGCGCACTCTGCGCGAAAAGATCAACGGGCTCCACAACGCCCCCGAGGGACGCTCACCCCGCGCCCGGAATCTCCTCCAAGCCGCCGAAGAGCAGGCCGCCGATGCCGAACGCTTTCTCGAACGCCGCAGGAGCGCCTCCGCCCGGGCCGCCATCGCCGCCGGCAACCGCTTTCTCATCCGCGCCGCCGGCCCCGCTGCGCAGCGCAATGACATCTCCGCCACCGATCTGCAGGCCGAAGTGACCTTTATCGGCGAGATGCTCCATGTTCTTGAATCCGAACAAAATTCCGATCCCGCCCGGCGCGAGGAGATCCGCCTCTGCCGCATCACTTATGAAAAGGGCGAGAGGGCGCTGAAAAACGGCCAGCCCGGCATCGCTCATGAATACTTTCTGCTCGCCAAAGATCTGTTGACGGAATTGACCTTGTGAAAGGAGGCCCTCCAAAAAACAATGACCCTGGCAGGCTCTTCCCTTCCTGGCAGCAAGCACATGCATAACCAGCCTTTTTATCGATGAGATAGCTATCGAACATGACTTTTTTGACATGGAGTGTCCTATGCAGAAAATATCCAGGTGGCTTCATTCATTTCCGGTTATCCTGCTGCTGATCGGGGTCGCCATGGCGGACGATCCAGGCAATCGCGGCTCTGACTGGGAAAAATATTATACTACCAATTCGGCCATTACCGGCACAGTTGCTGACCAGGCGGCTCTGCCGCTGGCAAACGCCGTGATCACGGTAACCCATGTCGGCCTCCCGGTATTTTCCAAAAGCGATACCAGCGACGCCGCGGGCACGTGGTTCGTCGGTCAATTGATGGCCGGCCATTACCTCATCAAAGCTGAAAAAGCAGACTATCTCACCCGGTACTACGACCAGAGTGAGTCTCTGCTGCAAGCTAAAACGGTCTATCTGGCTCGTAAAGACACCCTCGAAGGGATCAGGTTCGAGCTGGCCCCGGGCGCAGCGATCATGGGAACAGTGTATCTTGCCGATGGCGTCACCCCTCTGGCAGGGGCCGCAGTTTCTGTCAGCAAGCCCCGCGAAATGTTTGCGCAAACCCCACATGCACAAGCCGCCTCCGACATTAATGGCCATTATCGTATCGGCGGCCTGGCGTCCGGCCGCTATCTGGTCATGGCCGCGCATGAGGGTTATCTCACCGAGTTCTATCAGGAAGCAGCCAGGCGATCCGAGGCCGATACTCTGGAGGTCATGGCGCCGGAAGAAAAAACCGGTATCGATTTCAGCCTCGCTCAGACCAGTGCCATTACCGGCACGATTACAGCGGAGATGGACGGTCTCCCGATCGCCAATGCCTGGATCGTCGTCTATGAACAGGGATCCCTGGCCGGCAGACACCGTTCCCCGGCGGGCAGAGCCCGAAGCGATGAAAACGGCCGCTACTTTGTTTCTCTCAAGCCCGGCCTATATCTGGTTACGGCCGAGGCGAACGGATTCGCTGCCGAGTGGTTCGACAACGCGGCTACCGTTGATCTGGCGACCCCGGTCGAGGTCAAAACCGGAGAACACAGCACTGCAGGCTTTGCTCTGGCAGGCTGGGGAGGACTCTCCGGGAGGGTGACCGATGCCCTCACCTCCACACCCATAGCCGGGGCAGTCATCCGGGCCTTCAATGAAGAAAAAGGGTGGGGGCAAAGACGCTCCTTTGAAACTACCAGCCTCGATGATGGATCCTTTGCGTTCTCCGGACTGCCGTCAGGCCACTATGTGGTCATGGCCGCGGCAGCCGGCTATATCAAGGAATACTGGCAGGAGGCGGATTCCCTGCGCAATGCCACCATCGTGACCATGGAAAACGGCAACAGCGTCACCGGGATCGACTTTACCCTTGGCACCGGCGGTTCCATCACGGGCGTGGTGACCGGCGAAGCTGATAACCTGCCCATCGCTGGCGTCCTCATCGAAGTCCAATCCCGGCACAGCCGCGTCAAGCTGACCGGGCGCAGCGATGCAGAGGGCAAATATATAGTCACCGGCCTGCAGAGCGGATCCTATCTGGTCAGCGCTTTCCTCCACGGATATATCCCGCAATGGTATGACAGCGTAGCGACACGGAAAGAGGCCACGGCGGTTGTGGTCACCGCCTCGCAGGCTTCACCGGGGATTGATTTTGTCCTCAGTAAAGTCGCACCCCTGCCGCGCAGCATCTCCGGTCTGGTCGTTGATGACAGCACTGGTCTGCCAATCCAGAATGCCCTGATTATGGCCTTGCCGGCGCGTGCTTTTAGCCGGCCGCGCAAAGCGATTTCCGCGGAAAACGGGACCTATGTCATCTCCGGGCTCGCCGCGGGAAAATATGTGCTCCTGACCGAGGCGCGCGGCTACAAAGGGGAATACTACAACGACGTCCGCTCCTGGAAAGAGGCTCAGGTGATCGAGGTGATCCAGGGCCAGGAAGTGACCGGTATCGATATCGGTTTGTGTCCGCAGCCTGATGGCGCCTATCAGATCGCCGGCAAGGTGGTGGATGGTTCCGGGGCAGCGGTTGAAAACACCCTGGTTACCCTGATGGTCGAAGAGCAGAGTATCGCCAGCACTGTGACCGCAGAGGATGGCGTCTACAGCTTTGAAAATGTGCCGGCGGACAGTTATACCCTGACCGCCTCCGCTGCAGGATATGACGATTCTGAGCCGGCAGTTCAATCGCTGGCTGTGAGCGGAACGGTCAACATCTACGGGCTGACCCTGCTGGTAAAGACAACCTCCACCGGTGTTCAGGAAAATCCGGTTCTCCCGACGGTATCGGATCTGGAACAGAACTATCCCAATCCTTTCAATCCTGCCACCCGGATCAATTTCAGTCTGGCGCAGGCGGGCATGGTGCGCCTGACCGTCTATGACATGCTGGGACGGGAGGTCAAACGGCTGGCCGACGGCGAACTGGCCGCGGGCAGCCATAGCGCCGTCTGGGATGGCACCAATAGCCGCGGGGATAAAATGCCCTCGGGATTCTATTTCTATCGTCTCCAGGTGCAAACCGGGACCGAATCCTTCACCAAAATGCGCAGAATGCTGCTGATCAAATAGCACTCCCTTTCCAATCCTTGCAGTCAGAGGCGCGGGCATCCGTCCGCGCCTCTTTTTTCTGCGGACCCACACCCCGTTCATAAACTGCAGCCATCGAACCCGCAAGGCTTCCGCAGGTCCCTCCTCCCCAGTTTCTTTAATCTCGAACTTGTAAATCTCTTTTAATTGTCGTACATTGAAAAGATCTTTCAGCAACGGGTATCCATAGCCAATTGAGGAATACAGCATGACCAAGCGGCCTTTTCTCACGCCCGCCACCGGCCTGCTTCTGCTCATCATCGGTCTGACCGCGCTGGTCATCAAATCGGCGCAAGACTCCTTGAGCCAGGCGCTGCTGGCCGCATTCTTTTTTCTCCTGGCGGCCGGCTATTTTGCCTCCCGCTCTTTTGAGCGGGAAGAGCGCTGGTGGATGATTCTGCCATCCGGTTTGACCTTCACGGTGGCGGCGATTGTGCTGCTGCGCTATTTCGCCCTGCTCAAACCCCATCTGCTCTGGGCGGTTTTTTTCTGCGGCGCGGCGCTGGCCCTCTTTCTCTACTGGAATAACCGCCCGCGTTCACTGCCCGAACGCTGGGCGCGCAACGGCGCCATCCTCTGCGCCCTCCTCGCCCTTTTTCAGACTCTGAAGAGCTTCCGTTTCGTGGACAATACGATGCTGGCCGCCCTGCTTCTTCTCACCGCCGGGATCATACTGCTGATGAGAAAGAGATGAAATCGATTCCCTGGAACCGGCTGCCGTGACCGGAACGGATGCCCCTAAAAACGGCGACCTCAAGCCGCGCCGCACCATTCTGCTGCTCTCCATGGGCCATTTTGCCAATGACGCCTATCCCGGCTTCATTGCGCCTCTGCAGCCCCTGCTCATGCAGCAGGCGAACTATGGCCTCACCCTGGCCGGTCTGCTCACCTCCATCGCCTCGGTCTCCGGCTCGATCATGCAGCCGGTCTTCGGCCTGTGGGCGGACAAGCTGCGCCGGCCCTGGCTGGTCATTTTCGGCCCTCTGGTCACTGCGCTGCTCTTCGGCTCGATCGGCTGGTGGCACAGCTGGTACGGCCTCGCCACTGTCATCCTGCTCGGCGGGCTCGGGACCGCGGCCTTTCATCCGCAGGCGGCCGCTCTCGCCGGCAAGGCCGGCAGGGAGATCAAGGGGCGCAGCGGCCTGATCATGTCCCTTTTTGTCACCGGCGGCAACGCCGGCCACGCCCTCGGCCCGGTGATCATCCTCAGCGTGGTCTCCCTGTGGGGGCTGGGCTTCAGCATGGTCACCGCCATCCTCGGCATCGCCTCCGCCCTGCTGCTCTGGCGCATGCTGCCCCGGCAGCCCGTGCCGCGGGAGCAGGGCAGCCGCCCTTCACTGAGCTGGGCCCTGGTGAAGGACAGCCGCTTCGGCAGCCTCGTTCTGATCTGGCTGGTGGTGGTGATGCGCGCCTTCGTCGTCAGCGGGCTGCTCACCTTTGCGCCGATCTACCTCACCGGCAAGGGTTACTCGATCATGATGGCCGGGAGCGCCAACACCCTCTTCGAGATCAGCGGAGCCTTTGGCAGCATCCTCGGCGGCGCCCTCTCCGACCGCATCGGCCGCAAGGAGGTGATCGCCATCTCCATGGCTGGGGCCTTCCCCACCCTCTGGCTCTTCATGCACAGCGGCAGCCTGCTCAGCCTGGTGATGCTCGCGGCGGGGGGCTTTTTCATCTATTCGTCGATTTCGGTCAATATCGTCATGGGACAGGATCTCTTTCCGCGCCAGGCGGGCACCATCTCCTCGCTGATGATGGGCATGGGCTGGGGTATCGGCGGACTCTGCGTCACCCCCCTTGGGGCGGTGGCAGAGCGCATCGGCGTCGATGCCGCACTCAACGGGCTGATCTTCGTCACTCTGGCCGGCCTGGCGGCGGCATTGTTCATCCCCGCCGGCAAGGCCGCAGGGACAAGAGCCGGAGCCTGACGCTCCCGGCCGCGCCGCAGGTCCCTCCGCCTGCGCTCGCGTTATCATGTTAAGGATGAAGAAAGCTATGGACAATTCGACCTTGCGCCGGCTGCCCTCCGTGGAGGAGGCCGCCGGCCACCCCGCGATCCGGGCGCTGACCGGCCGCTATTCGGCGCCGTTCATCAAAAAGATCATCCGGGAAGAGATCGAGGCGATGCGAAGCGCCCTCCGCACCGAACCGGCGCCAACCGCCGCGCGTGAGGCCTTGACCGAGGAACTGGCTGGCCGGGTCCAGAGCCGCCTCGACCGTTTCTTCACCAGTCCGCTCTCCCCGGTGCTGAATGCGACCGGCGTCATCCTGCACACCGGCCTCGGGCGCGCGCCCTTTTCCGCCGCCGCCCGCGCCCGGGTGATGGAGATCATGGCGGGCTATTGCAGCCTCGAGCTCGATCTGGCGAGCGGAAAACGCGGTGAGCGCAACGACGCCGTCTCCGGTCTGCTCTGCGCCCTCTGCGGCGCCGAAGCGGCCGTCGTGGCCAACAACAACGCCGCCGCTGTGCTGCTGGCGCTCAACACCCTCTGCCTCAGCAAGGAGGCGATCATCTCCCGCGGCCAGCTCATCGAAATCGGCGGCAGCTTCCGCCTTCCCGATGTGATGGAGAAGAGCGGGGTCATCATGCGGGAGATCGGGACCACCAACAAGACCCGGCTCAAGGATTACGAAAAGGCGATCACCCCGCAGACGGGCGCCATTGTCGTCGCCCACACCTCCAACTACCGCGTACTCGGCTTCACCGAGGAGCCCGGACTGGCCGAGATCGCCGCCCTCGCCCACCGCCACCATCTGCCCCTCATCCACGATCTCGGTGGCGGCGTTCTCGTCGATCTGCGCCGCTTCGGCCTGCCCTATGAGCCCCTGGTGCAGGACAGCCTGGCCGCGGGGGCCGATGTGGTCACCTTCAGCGGGGACAAAGTCCTCGGCGGACCGCAATCGGGGCTCATCGTCGGCAAGGAGAGCTATATCCGGCAGATCCATGCCAATCCGCTCATGCGCGCCCTGCGCTGCGACAAGCTCATCTTCGCCGCGCTCGAAGCCACCCTCCGCCTCTATTTTGAGGAGGCGGGCCTTCCGGCCAGCCATCCGGCCCTCGCGATGCTGGCGGAACCGGCCGCAGAAGTGCGGAAGAGGGCGGAAAAAGTGACCGACGCCCTCGACCCGGAGCTGAAGAGCCGCTTTAAGGTCACGATCCGTCCGAGCGCTGCACAGGCGGGCAGCGGCGCCCTGCCCCTGGAAAAGATCGCCAGCCATGCCGTGGTCCTCTCCCCGCCCGACGGCCGGGCCGAATTCTGGGCCGCCCGCCTGCGCAGCGGCAGCCCGCCGGTGCTGGGCTATATCCAGGAGGAGAAAATCTGGCTGGATCTGCGCACCATCCGCGCAGAGGAGACGGCAGCACTCTGCAGCGCCCTCTCCAGGGCCCTCTCCGGCGAAGGACAATCCGGCTAGGCCAGGCTGGCCAGGCCAATCTGGCTTAGCCCGTCCGGCAAAGGCCGGGCAGGCCAAGGCCGCGCCGGCGCATGAACATTCAGAAAGAGATGCCATGCTACGACTGGAAATATCACCCCTCTACCCCTCCGAGCGCCGCCTGCAGCAGGCCATCACCATCCTGCGCGATGGGGGACTGGTCATTTACCCGACCGACACGATCTACGGCCTCGGCTGCGACCTGCTCAGCAAACACGGCGTGGAACGGATCTACCGGCTCAAGGGCAACGACAAGCGCAAGCTGCTCAGCTTTATCTGCCCGGACCTGAAAGAGATCGCCCAGTACGCGCAGGTGCCAACGCCAGCCTACAAAATCATGAAACGGCTCACCCCCGGCCCCTACACCTTTTTGCTTGAGGCCAGCCGCCTCGTGCCCAAAATTCTGCTCGAAAAACGCAAGACCGTGGGCATCCGCGTGCCGGACCATCCCATCTGCCAGCGTCTTCTCACCGAGCTGGGCAAACCCATCATCAGCACCAGCGCCACCCTGGCCGGCCAGCCCTACATGCAGGATATCGACCAGATTTGTGAAATATTTCAGCACCATGTGGATGTTGTCATCGACAGCGGGCCGGGATCTCTCGAGCCCTCGAGCGTCATTGACCTGACCGGCGATCAGCCCGTGATCGTCCGCGCCGGCAAAGGCGATCTCTCGATCTTTTCCTAAACCGGAAAAACGCCATGAAATCGATCCTCTACTCCCTCTCCCTGTTCATCTGCGTCGCCGCCGCCGCCCAGGAGCCCGCGGCAGTTCCCCGCCAGGCAGATGACATCATCAGCCGCACCGGACAGATCCTCGCCCCGGACCGCCGGCTGGCGCTCTTCAACGCCGCTGCGGAGATGCACGGCGACACCCTGGTGGTCAAGGGCGAAACCACCGCCGCAGGCGCCTGTGACACCCTGCTGGCCGCCCTCGCGGAGGCCGGAGTGGCTCCTGTCCGCTGCGAGATCGAGCAGCTCCCGGAAGCCGGACTCGGTGACCGCTGTGTCGGCGTCATCACGGTCAGCACGGCACTGCTCCGCCGCGGCCCCTCCGAAAAAGAGGAAATCATCAACCAGGCCCTGCTCGGTGAAACCTTCACCCTCCTCAAGGATACCCACTATTTTGATCTGGTCCAGCTCGGTGACGGTTATATCGGCTATATCGACGGCGGCTCCACCGCGGTGATGAGCCGGAGCGAACTCGCCGCCTGGGAGAGCCGGCCCAAGGTGCTCTTTTGGAAAAAATGGGGCGAGATCCGCAGCGAAAAGAACGACCAGAGTGTCCCGGTCTCGGATATCGTCCTCGGCACCAGCGTCACCCTGGTCAAAAAAGAGGGCAAATGGCTGCGTGTTGCCCTGGCGGACGGCCGCGAGGGCTATCTCCGCCGCGACGAAGTGATCGAGGCCGGCAAATTCGCCCGCCAACCCAAACCGACCCCCGCCCAGCTGGTCGCCACCGCCCGTCAGTTCACCGGCTACCCCTACCTGTGGGGCGGGCGCTCCACCAAGGGCTTCGACTGCTCGGGTTTCACCTTGACCATCTATAAGCTGCACGGCATCTCCCTCCCGCGCGACGCCAACATGCAGGTCCTTGCCGGCAGGGAAGTGCCCGTCGACTCTTCCTTCTCCATGCTCCAGCCCGGCGATCTGCTCTTCTTCGGCCGCACGCGCAGCAGGATCACCCACGTTGGCATGTATATCGGCGACTACCGCTTCATCCACTCCGGAGACCTTGTCCTCATTAATAGCTTCAATCCCGCACACGCCGATTTCAGTCCGCGCCGGGCCAGGGACCTCCAGGCGGTACGCAGAATTCTGTAAAAGAAAGAGATAACAGTACTTGATTTTATGAAATAAATATACTAAGTTTAAAGTGGCGCGGCGCTTCTTTACGTAAAGCTGCGGCACAGCTCCGCGCCCCGCGGCCGCTATCAGCTTGGCACCCCCTGCACTGGCATCCCGTTGCACCTCTCTCCTCATCCCGGCCGGTATACCGTTCTTGATCGGTTTGCCCTATTGGTGATCCGTATCACACTAAAATTGGCTTAAATTCGTAATTTCTATTGGGCTTATTTTATTCATAAATAATTCCGCAGACGTTACACTTTTCAGTATTGTAAAACTGGATACATGCATCTGTTGTACATAATCGGCTTGATCACCAGGCAAGGAGGTGAGCGGCGGCGCCACAAGTTATTTTGAGGCTGTAGACGAATTTCCAATCAGGTCCGGAGCGCAGTTCCGACAATTCACTTGCTGCGCACCCGGCTTGATGCATTCTATAATGCGTAAAGGGAGAAGCAAATGAAAAAAACGTTATTGATCATGGGGTGGGCGGTATTGCTGCTCGCGCCGGTCATGGTCTTCGGGCAGGCAGGCTCCATGCTGACCTTTGACGGGACCAATGACTTCGGGCTGGTGATCGACAATCCCCTGCTCGACAATCTCACCAGTGACTATACCATTGAGGCCTGGTTCAATTCCACGGCCTATACCAATTACAACCGTCTTCTGGACCGCAATGGTGTATTCGCTGTGGCCCTGGGCCCGGACAACACAGTGCAGTTTCTCCGTCCGAGCAGCCCGGAACTCGCCTCGCCGATCAACACCGTCACACCCGGCTGGCACCATGTCGCAGTCCGCGTCCAGACGGTCGGCCTCAACAATGAAGGCACGCTCTTCTTCGACGGTCTGCCTGTGGCCACGCTGATCCATCCCAGCCTCGTGCTGCCGGCGAGCGTGGAACCGGTTTACGTCGGCAACCGCACGGGCTTTGACCGCACCTTCAACGGCTCCATCGATGAAGTGCGCATCTGGTCCGTGGCGCGCACCAACGCCGAGATCCAGACCAACCGCGGCATCCCGCTCACCGGCGCCGAAGCCGGCCTGCTCGCCTACCTGAAAATGGACGAGGGGACGGGACAGGTTGCGGGCGATGCAACCGCCAACAATCTCGATGCCACGCTCGGCTCCGACCCCCTGCTGGCCGATGCCAATGATCCGATGTGGGTCCCCTCCACCGCGCCCATCGGCATGAGCCTGCTGGCCCCCAACGGCGGCACTCTGATTGCCGGTGCGCCACTGAACATCACCTGGGCGGTCAACCCCATGCTCACCCATGTCCACATTCTTTTCAGCTTCGACGCCGGCGCCAAGTGGTATCTGCTGGCCGCGAATGCGCCCAACACCGGCAGCTATGCCACAGTCGTTCCCGGCTATCCGACTACGCAGCTGCTCTATCGCATCTCCGATCCGGCTGACGGCGCCAATTTTGACGACAGCGACGCCAACATCACCATCGACATGACCGGCTTCGTCGCCAGCTCGATCACCAAAGAGGGCGAGAGCGCAACCATGAACGGCCGCATGTTCGTCGGTATCGACGGCCGCGCTTTCGGCTGCAAATTCATCTTCTCCGCCCAGGACGTCACCGGTGATCCCGGCATCGGCACCCTCAATTTCACCATCACCACCCCCGGCCTCTACGTCATCTGGGCGCGGGCTCTCGGCGCCGGCAGCACCCGCAACTCCTGGCTCGTCCAGGTCGATGGCGGCACCGAATACCTCTGGGACACAACCAAGGGCTACAAGTGGACCTGGGACTGGATCAGCGATCGCGGCGCCACCGGCATCCCCAATGTCCTGGCCGAGCTGGACCCCATCTATTTCAACTTTACCGCGGGCAATCACACCATCCGCTTCCGCGGCAAGGAACACTATACCCGTCTTGACCGCATCGTCGTCACCAACAACCTCAATCCCGGCTGGTATGGCTCCGATCCGGTCGACATGATTCATATCACCCAGCCGGCCGAAGAGAACCATGCACGCATCGTCCGCAATACCGAGTACGAGATCAAGTGGATCTCCGCCAATATCGCCAGCAAGGTGACGATCGAATTCCAGGAGCACGACACCGACCTGGATTGGCACCTGATCGCCAAGGATACCCCCAACGACGGCTCCTATCTCTGGACCGCCCCGGACAAGCTCCTGGACAAGGCCCATATCAGGATCTCGGAGGAGGATGGCGACTGCCCGGTGGACCAGACCTGGGAGACCGTGCAGATCATCAATCCGCCGCCCGAGGTTTTCGTCACCGCCCCCAACGGCGGAGAGGCCTTTATCTTCGGCGGCAAGACCAACGTCACCTGGACCAACAAGAATTTTAGCGGCAATGTCAACCTCCTTTACAGCCTCAACAACGGCCGCGAGTGGGCTGGCATCGCCACCAATATCACCAATACCGGCACCTACGAGTGGACGATTCCCCAGGTCGACTCCGACTCCTGCCTGGTCAAGGTGGCAGCCACAACCGCCGGCACCCCGATGGATGTCAGCGACACCGTTTTCTCCATCCACAAAACCCTGCCCACACCGGCCGGCATCACCGTGACCGAGCCCAACGGCGGCGAGGCCTGGGAGGTGGGCAGCATCCATGCCATCACCTGGACCGTCGAGTACTTTGACGGACTGGTGACCCTCTACCTCTCGACCGACAACGGCGCCACCTGGTCCACGCTTGCCGCCGGCCAGCCCGCCCTGGGCGTCTATGAATGGACGGTCCCGGACGCAGTCTCCGGCGTCTGCTGGATCAAAGTCGCTGAAGCCAACACCGGCACCCCCGTCGATCTGAGTGACAATGCCTTTGCGATTGTGCCCGCCGGCTCGACCAACCCGACGGCCAATTACGCCCTCTCCTTCGACGGCCTCAACGATGTGGTGACGGTCCCGAACGCCCCGACCCTGAACATCAGCGGCAACTTCACCATCGAATTCTGGATGAAGACCGACCAGCCCAACCAGAGCTGGCGCCGCATCCTGGAAAAAGGCGCCTGGGATGAGTATTACATCGCCTTCTATGGAGCCACCAGCCGGATGTGCGGCGCCCTGCGCACGACCATCCCGGGCGGTACGCGGATGAACAACATCCTCGGCCCCTCCAACGCCGTGGTCCCGAACAACTCCTGGATCCATGTCGCCGGCACCTTCGACGGCACCACCGCCAAGATGTACGTCAACGGTGTGCTGCAGTCGACCCGGACCGGAACGGCTTCGCCGCGCAATCTGATGAACGATCTGATCATCGGCGGCGCCAAGCACAACGAGGTCTATGAGTACCACTTCAGGGGCGTTCTCGACGATATGCGCCTCTGGAATATCGCCCGCAGCGAAGCTGACATCAACGCCACCATGTTCCTCAATCTCAGCGGCGCCGAAGCGGGCCTGGCCGCCTGCTATCCCTTCGATGAAGGCACTGGCCAGATCGCCGGCGATCTTACTGCCAACAACAACGACGGCCGCCTCGGCAAGCTCGCCGAAGCCGACGAATCGGATCCGACCTGGGTGCTGAGCGACCGGCCGAGCTCTCTCTCCGCTCTCGCCGCTCTCCAGATCGTCGCCATCACCGCCGAGGAAGAGGCCATGGTCATGGAGGTTCCGGAAGAGTTCGAGCTTATGCAGAACTATCCGAACCCGTTCAACGCCGGCACCACCATCACCTATAATGTGCCGAACGCTTCCAGCGACCAGATCCACGTCAAACTGGAGGTCTACGATCTGCAGGGACGTCTGATCAAGACCCTGGTCAACGGCTCCACCCAGCCTGGGCAGCATCAGGCGGTGTGGGACGGCAGCGCCGACAACGGCCGCGTGACTTCCTCGGGCGTCTATTTCTACCGCCTGCAGGCCGGCAGCTTTGTCGAAACCAGACGGATGATCATGCTCAAGTAACCCGGGCATAGACTCCGCCAGTCAATAAAAAAAGGCGGCGCATCCTGCGATGCGCCGCCTTTTTTTTGTGCTCTTCCGCGCTTACGGCGGTGAAAATCCGGACCGCAGCGCCAGATAGACCTCTTCATTGAAGAGGTGGCGTTTGTACATGGTCTCGGTGAGCAGCAGCCTTTTATCGCGCATCCGGCGGCTTTTATCGCTGAGGGGGGAGTAGCGATGGGGATTGATGATCACGGAGGCGAGGCGGATGGCCTCGGCGGGGGTCAGCTGCGATGCCGGCTTGCCGTAATAGTGGCGCGCCGCCGCTTCGCAACCATAGATGCCGTCTCCCCATTCGATCACATTGAGATAGAGTTCGAGAATGCGCACCTTGGTGAGTTTTTTCTCCAGCTCCCGGGCGATCAGCGCCTCACGGAGTTTGCGCCAGGGAGTGCGCACCGGCTTGAGATAGAGATTCTTGGCCAGCTGCTGGGTGATGGTCGATCCCCCGCGCACAATGCGCTTTTTTTCACGATTCTTCTCCATCGCCTGGCGCATCTCTTCCCAGTCGAATCCCTGATGCTGAAAGAACTTGTCGTCCTCCGCGATCAGGACCGCATCGCGCAGATAGGAGGAGATACGGTGCCCCGGAATCCAGTAATAGCGGGGGCGGAAGCTGCGCCCCTTTGCCCGCGATTGCGCCTCGCGGTATTCCATCATGGCGGTGGTCTCCGGGCGGCTCTCCCGGAGTTTTTCGACGTCGGGCAGGGTCAGAAGGATGATCGCAGCAGCCAGAAGGAGGCCTGCGGCCAGCACGGCCGGGACGATGAGCAGAAGCCTGCCCCGGGAGCGAACCCGCCCTTCCTCCGGCGCCGGGCTGTTCTGGTCAGGCTCGGTCATATCAGCGCAGCAGGAGCAGTTTGCGCACAGCCTCTTGCCCGGCGCTGCTGAGACGGGCGACATAAATGCCGCTGGCGGCACTGCCGGCGTGCCAGGGCACGGAGTGCTGACCGGCGCCCATATGTTCATCCAGCAGCAGAACCCTCTCCCTGCCGCTGGCGTCGTAGAGGGCCAGGCGGACCCGTCCGGCCTGGGGCAGGTGGAAGCTCAGGGTGGTCGAGGCGTTGAACGGATTGGGATAGTTGGCGTGCAGGGCCAGCTCGCGCACCACGGCCGTCACCTCCACCCTGATGCTTGAGAGAAGCCGGCTCTTGCCGTCGAGATCCATCTGCCGCAGGCGGTAATGCAGAACGCCGCCGGCAGTGCCGGGCCGGTCGATATAGTTGTAGCGCTGTTCTTCGGCCGTGGTGCCGTGGCCGGCGATGAAAACGACCGG
>JAKQKF010000252.1 GCA_029560815.1 bacterium | reverse complement strand
ATCCCCCCTGGTTCCTGCTTATGATAAATTCATTCAAGGATTTCGAGGGTAGCGTGCTTGCCTGCCTTGCGCGAGACGGCGCTCAAAAGTACGCGGATGGCGTGGGCGGTGCGGCCGTTTTTGCCGATCACCTTGCCCATGTCAGGCTGTGAAACGCGCAGTTCGTAGACGACCGTGGTTTCGCCGAATACTTCAGAGACCTTGACCTCATCGGGATTGTCGACCAGATGTTTTACGATGTACTCGACAAATTCTTTCATCCGTACACCCCTTCCTGCAAGCGTGATACCTCGTGCAACCGGTCCGTGGATTGGGTTGTGCTGCCTGACAGTGTTGCGCGAAAATGTAAAGCACAATTGAAGTTACATCAATTTAAATATATCCACTGGTGGGACCAATGTCAAGCGAAAAATGGCAAATAACGCAGGCTGCGACAATTTGCCCTGCCGGCCGATAATCCGGCCCGGCGGGGAATAAAAAAAGCTTGACTGCGATTTTAAAAAGTGTATATTATATGATTGTTAGCACTCTATTGAACAGAGTGCTAACAGGAACAAGTAATAATAAACAATTAAAATTGATTGGAGGATGCAATATGACCATCAAACCGTTGGCTGATCGCGTCGTGGTGAAGCCGGTTGAAGAGCAGGAAATGAAGCAGGGGAGCATCATCATCCCCGATACGGCCAAAGAGAAACCCATGCAGGGTACCATCGTGGCTGTCGGCGCGGGCAAGATCTCCGAGAATGGCGCCAAGATCGAAATGACGGTCAAGGTCGGCGACAAGGTTCTGTACGGAAAATACTCCGGCACTGAAGTGACCGTCGATAATGAAGATTATCTGATCATGCGCGAAAGCGACATATTCGCAATCATCTAGGCATGGCACATGAACTGAAAAAGAAAATTATCAGGAGGTTTTACCCATATGGCAAAGATTATCGAATTCAATGTGGAAGCGCGCAATGCGATGAAGATCGGCGTCGACAAGCTGGCCAAAGCGGTCGGCTCGACCCTTGGCCCCAAGGGCCGCAACGTCGTGATCGATAAAAAGTTCGGCGCTCCGACCGTCACCAAGGACGGCGTGACGGTGGCCAAAGAGGTCGAGCTGGAAGATCCCCTTGAGAACATGGGCGCCCAGATGGTGCGCGAAGTGGCCTCCAAGACCAGCGACGTGGCCGGTGATGGCACCACCACAGCGACTGTGCTCGCCCAGGCGATCGTGCGTGAAGGCTTGAAGAACGTCACGGCTGGATCCAATCCGATGGCCCTCAAACGCGGCATCGAAAAGGGCGTCAAGAGCGTCGTCGAAGAGCTGCGCAAGCAGAGCAAGCCGATCCCCGGCAAGACCGAGATCGCCCAGGTGGGCGCCATCTCCGCCAATAACGACAAGGCCATCGGCGAGCTGATCGCGGATGCCATGGAGAAAGTGGGCAAGGACGGCGTCATCACTGTCGAAGAGGCCAAGAGCACCGATACCACTCTCGAGGTGGTTGAGGGTATGCAGTTCGACCGCGGCTATATCTCCCCCTATTTCGTCACCAATTCCGACACCATGGAAGCGGTCCTCGAAGAGGTGATGGTCCTGATCTATGACAAAAAGGTCAGCGCCATGAAAGATCTGCTCCCGATTCTCGAGAAAGTGGCCCAGACCGGCCGTCCGATGCTGATCATCGCCGAGGATATCGAGGGCGAGGCCCTTGCCACGCTGGTGGTCAACAAGCTGCGCGGCACCCTGCGTGTCGCCGCGGTCAAGGCCCCCGGTTTCGGCGATCGCCGCAAGGCCATGCTCGAGGACATCGCCGTCCTCACCGGCGGCCGCGTGATCTCTGAAGAGGCCGGTTTCAAGCTCGAGAATACCACCATGAGCGATCTCGGCAAGGCCAAGCGCATCACCATCGACAAGGACAATACCACTATCGTCGAAGGCGCCGGCAAGACCGAGGATATCAAGGCCCGCATCTCCCAGATCAAGAAGCAGATCGAGAGCTCGACCTCCGATTACGACAAGGAAAAGCTGCAGGAACGTCTGGCCAAGCTGGCCGGCGGTGTTGCGGTCCTCCAGGTCGGCGCTGCCACCGAAGTCGAGATGAAGGAGAAGAAGGCCCGCGTCGAGGATGCCCTCCACGCCACCCGCGCGGCGGTCGAGGAAGGAATCGTCCCCGGCGGCGGCATCGCTTACCTGCGCGCCCTGCCCGCTCTGGACAAGGTTCAGGTCATCGGCGATGAGAAGATCGGCGTGGCCATCCTGCGCCGTGCCCTCGAGGAACCCCTCCGCCTGATCGCCGAGAACGCCGGTTGGGAAGGCTCGATCGTGGTGCAGAAGGTGCGCGACACCGACGGCGCTTTCGGCTTCAACGCTGAATCGGAGACCTTTGAGGATCTCTACAAGGCCGGCGTCATCGACCCGACCAAAGTTTCGCGTATTGCCCTCGAGAACGCCGCTTCGGTGGCGAGTCTTTTCCTCATGACCGAGTGCGCCATCGCGGAAAAACCGGAGCCCAAATCGGCGACTCCGCCGATGCCTCCCGGCGCTGATATGTACTAATCACCCAGGGCCCCCTTCACCGGGGGCCCTTTTTTTGTGGCGCGGCCGCCCCGGTTTCCCCGGCGGGCTTTCATCTGGTCAATTATTGACCAATTTTTGTGAACGGCAAGAAATAACTTGACTTTGAGTTGAAAATTCTTAACTTATTAATGTGCCGAAAGGCACAGTGTCGGGTGTGGGTAGTGATGTGTAGTGATGGGACAACACCCTTTATTAGCGCTGACTGTAAAGTCAGCGCTATTTTTTTCTTTTCCGGGTCTGCCCTGCACCGCGGCAGCGCCCGCCGGCGGGTAATGCCGCCGGCCTGAACAGGGCCGCAGCGGACCATCCGCATCACTCACACCCAGGATCGCTCTCATGCAGAAACCGCTCCCCGAACTTCCCGTCACTTTCATCAGTCAAGGTCATCAGATCGTCGGCATGCATCACAAGAGCAGGGGGGAGCGTCTTGTCATCCTCTGTCACGGATTCACCGGTTCCAAGACCGAGGCCAGGCGCCTCTTCGTCGAGGCCGGCCGCGCCTTCGCCGCCGAGGGCCTCGATGCCCTGCGCTTCGATTTTTACGGCTCAGGTGACAGCGCCGGGGAATTCTGCGACTCTCTGATCAGTCTCTACATCGCCAATCTGCGCGATGCCATCGCCTGGGCGCGCGGCAGCGGCTTTGCCAGGATCGCCGTGGTGGGGCACAGCATGGGGGGAGCCACCGCCATCCTCACCCTGCCGGAGACACCTGTGGATGCCCTCGTTACCTGGTCGGCCGTGCCCGACATGCACAAAACCTTCGAGAGCTATATCAGCAATCTGGATGAGGTCGCCCGCCAGGCCGATGAGTATGTCCATGAGGGCTGGGTGATCAAGCGGACCTTCTGGGAGGACGCCATGACCCATGACGTCCTGGCAGCCCTGGGCCATCTGACCATCCCCAAGCTTTTTATACAGGGCATGGCTGACGCCCCCGTCTTCATCCAGGGATTCGAATCCTTTCGCGATGTCGTACAGCCTCCCGCCGATTTTATGGAAATCCCCGCCGCCAGCCATACCTACACGCTTCCGGCGCATCGCCATCAGGCCATCCGCCAGAGCCTGATCTGGCTCAAACGTACTCTTTAAACCGTCCCTATTTGAGGTCATCATGTCCAATAACAGCAGCAAGAAAGCCCGGCCGGGCCCATCCCGCAAACTGCCCGTCAAGGCCTATTCCAATGAGCGCTTTCTCAACAGCGCGGACGCGCGCACGATCCGCATCCTTTCCGAATATCTGGAGCCCCAGATGCGGCTGCGCCGCCGGCACATCCGCAATACAGTGGTCTTTTACGGCTCGGCGCGGGTTCTGCCGCTCGATGTGGCCCAGAAGCAGCTCAAGAACGTTCTCTCTCAATCCCAGCGCAATGGCAGCGCCGGCGGGGATTTTCAGCGCGAATTCGACAAGGCCAGCCACGCCGTACGCCTGGCGCAGTACTATGAAGGGGCGCGCGCGCTGGCTTACAGGCTGACCGAATGGTCCGCCGGCCTCAGCGCCCGGGAGCGCTTTATCGTCTGTTCCGGCGGCGGCCCCGGCATCATGGAAGCCGCCAACCGCGGCGCCATGGAGGCGGGAGGCCTGACCATCGGCTTCAACATCAGCCTTCCCTTCGAACAGGAGCCCAATCCCTACATCAGCGACGAACTCGCTTTCGAGTTCCACTACTTCTTCATGCGCAAATTCTGGTTCGTCTATCTGGCCAAAGCACTGGTCGTCTTTCCGGGCGGATTTGGTACTATGGACGAACTTTTCGAGCTCCTCACCCTGGTGCAGACCGAAAAGATCCACAAGACCCTCTGTGTGGTCATGTACGGCAGCGAATACTGGAACGAGGTGCTCAATTTTGACAAGATGGTCGACTGGGGGGTCATCAGTGCCGAGGACCTGCAGCTTTTTCACAAGGTGGATGATGTGGAGAGCGCCTTCACCATCCTCAAGAATCATTTTGAAACCAATTTTCTGAACAAACAAAACCACAACCATGGCTCGGTCTGAACTCAGCCGCCGCTGCCTGCAGCCGGGCGCACCACCTCGGCGGCACACCGGGGCGGCCGCAGCCCGGGCGCGACGGCTCGTACTGGCGGCCGCTGCGCTGGCCCTGACTGCGCTCTCCGCCTGTGTTCCGGCCCGGCCGGGCTTCATCCTTGACCATGATGCCGTCATCCGCGGCGACACCGGCCGCCGCGATCTGGCCCTGGTCTTCACCGGCGGCGATTTCGCCGACGGCGGCCTCCACATCGCCCGCGTTCTGGCGGAGCAAGGTGTCAAGGCGGGCTTTTTTTTCACCGGGGATTTCTACCGGGATCCGGCCAGGGCGGAGCTGATTCGCGGCCTGGCCGGCGGCGGCCACTACCTCGGCCCCCACTCCAGCCGTCACCTGCTCTATGCTCCCTGGGAGAAGCGCGACTCCTCCCTGGTCAGCAGGGAAGAGTTCAGCGCGGATCTGCGTGAGAATCTGGCGGCCATGCAGCCTTTCGCTCTGCCCGCGTACGAGCTCAACTGTTTCATACCACCCTACGAGTGGTATAACGCCCGCCACGTTGCCTGGGCCGCGGAGATGGGCATGACACTTTTCAATTTCACTCCCGGTACCTCGGTCAACGCCGATTACACCACCCCCGAGATGCCGGGCTATCGTTCTTCCATGACGATTTGGGAAAAAATATTCGCCCGGGAGCGGGAGGATCCGTATGGCCTCAATGGATTTATCCTGCTGATCCATATTGGCACCGATCCCCGGCGAAGCGACAAATTCTATCTGCATCTGGGCGCCCTGATCGATGCCCTGCGCGGGAAAGGATACACCTTCGTCAGGATCGATCAGCTGCTGGAACACGCAAACCGGAAGAGGAGTCAATGAGCACTCGGTACGACCTGATTTTGAAAGAGGTGCGCCTGCTGGAACGCAGCGCCGCCACCGACATCGCCATCCGCGGCGGGCGCATCGCCGCCATTGGCCGCATGCCTGGAGACGCCAAACGGATTCTGGATGCCGGTGGTCTGCGTACCGTGCCTGGATTCATCGATCTGCACATCCAGGGCGCCGGCGGGGCCGATGTGCTCGACGGCACTCCCGAGGCGCTGCAGACGATGTCACAGAGCCTGGCGCGCCTTGGCACGACCGGATTTCTCGCCACCAGCGTGATCTTTCCCGATGGCGAAAACCGCCATCTCGCCGAGGCGGCCGCGGCGGTGGGCAAGTATCTCGGCGGCGCCCAGCTGCTCGGCATCCACCTCGAAGGCCCCTACATAAATCCGGAGAAAAAAGGCGGGCTCAACCCGCGCTGCATCTATGAGCCCGGCGTGCAGGGCCTCGACTCGGTGTTGACGGCCTGCAGGGGCGCCCTCAGGATGATGACCCTGGCGCCCGAGATGCCCGGCGGCATCGATCTGATCCGCGGCCTGCTCGCCAACGGCGTGGTGCCGGCGCTCGGCCATACCGGGGCCACCTATGATCAGGCGCGGGCCGGGTTCGATGCCGGCATCCGGCATGTGACCCATGTCTTCAACGCCATGCCCGCGCTCAATCACCGCGAACCCGGCCCCCTTCTGGCCCTCTTTGAACATCCGCAGGCCACCGTCCAGATCATCAGCGACGGCGTCCACGTCCATCCCGGTATGGTGCGCCTGCTCAGCCGGCTCATCGGCGTGGAACGCTGCGTGCCGATCACCGATGGCATACAGGCCATCGGACTGCCGGAGGGGCGCTACATCTACAACGGCCGCGAGTACGAATCCACGCAGGGGACAGCGCGCTATCTCGATGGCACCCTCATCGGCTCCGCCCTCAGCCTGGCCGAGATCACCTGGCGGTTTCAACGCTTCACCGGCTGTGCTCCGGCCCAGGCGGTGGCCGCGGCGACTTTTCAGGCCGCGCGGGTGATCGGATTGGGAAACCGAAAGGGCAAGATCGCTCCGGACTATGATGCAGACCTGGTCATCCTCAATGCAGATAACTCGGTCGCCCTGACCATGGTCGGGGGCGAGGTGGTCTGGCAGAATTCCTGAGGCCGGGGCGGCGGAAGGGGATCCTGCCGCCGCTGCGCCGGCGCCCGGTGGGCCTGGTATGCCGGCAGCAAAAGCTCTTGACACCTGATGCAGGATATTGTATATTTAACTTACCCTGTATAAAAATTCCGCATTATTTACCACCTGGGGTCCGCGCACAGCCAGGCCGTTCACCCGCTCACCGACAGCGTGAGGAATAACCTATGGGGCGTCTCTGCCATGTGATCATCTGCGCGTTGGTCTTTTCCTTCGCGCCGCTCTCCGGTCAGGAGAATGCCCGTCCGGCCTCCCCGGCGCAGAATGGTGGCCGGGGTGCAGCAGCCGCAGGCGTGCAGCACCAGCTTGTTCTGCCTGCAGGCTGGAACATGATCAGCAGCTATGTCTATCCCGCCCATCCCTTCCTGACCGAGATGCTCGCCGGGATCGAGGAGCATCTTACACTCCTCAAGGACGGGAAAGGGAGGATCTACTGGCCGGCTTACGGCATCAACAAGATCATCTTCTGGGAGAAGGAAAAGGGGTATCAGATCTATGTGACCGCCCCGGTGACGCTGCTCTTCGACGGCGAGGAACTGGTGCCGGAGGAGGTGCCCATCTCCCTGCTTTCAGGCTGGAATCTGATCTCCTATGTGCGCACCAGCCCGCTCGCCCCTGCTGTGGCTCTCAGCTCGATTTCCTCTTCTCTGGTCATTGTCAAGGACGGCAAGGGCAGGATTTACTGGCCCGCCTACAACATCGATTCGATCATTGAAATGAAGCCGGGCGAGGGTTACTATCTGTATCTCACGCAGCCCGCTCTTTTCTATTATCCGTCCAACGGGGCAGAGGCAGGCAGAGCCTCCCACGCCGCCGGCCGTCACTTTCCCGACCCTCTCCATTTTCACCCCTTCAGGAGCAATACGGGGAGCAACGCCATCCTGCTGATCAGCGCGCCGGGGCTGGCGGATGGCGATGAGATCGCCGCCTGCACAGAGGAACGCAGGATCGTCGGCAGCGGTGCCGTTCGGGATGGAGAGGCGCTGCTGGTGTTGTGGGGAGACGATGAGACGACCCGGCTGGTGGATGGGGCGCGCGGCGATGAACTGCTCTCCCTGATCAGCTGGTCTGCGCGCACCGGCGCCGAACTGCCCGTGCAGTGCACCTCGCTCCGGGATGCCATGCCCCCGAACCGGCGTCTCTCCGCGCTTCGATTTCATGACCATGCCGTGCTGACCGCTGAGACGCCGGCTCTCGCCCGTGCGCCCGAACAAGCCGCGCTGGCGCAGAATTATCCCAACCCCTTCAACTCCTCGACCCTGCTTCTGTACCAGCTGCCGGAGGGCGGCCTGATGGAGCTGGCCGTCTACGATCTGAGCGGCCGCAGGGTGCGCACCCTGGCGAACGGGGTGAAACCCGCCGGCTACTATGAAGCCGTCTGGGATGGGCGCAGTGACGCCGGAATACCCCTCCCCTCCGGTCTCTTCTGGGCGGTGATGAGAGCGGGCGGGTATCACCAGCAGGTCAAGATGACGCTGGTCAAATAGCGGTCTGCCCGCGCTCCGGGAAGCAGCCTGATGCGGGATGGAAATTTTGGGAACTTTTGTGGGGCGATTGTTTCTGATGACGCCAGTACAGCACGGATGTCCGGCTGTGCAAGCTTGAACCTGCGCCCGTTATGCAGGGTATTATCCAGCGGGGGATCAAGTAACTCGGGGAGGCCGGTGATTGGGGGCCGCAGCCGCGGCACACCCGGCGCTTCTTTCCTTCTTTTCTGCCTTCCTGCCCGCCCGGTTGAGCTTCCGCCGGCGCAATCGTCACTAGAATTAATACTAATTTCAAAAATTACTTGACAAAGTAGTTCAAATTGGCTACATTTCGTCAGATAGGCATCTTTCTCTGGGGCCCTACCACTTTGTGCCGCCCTATAACAGCATCGTTGCGGCGCCGCCCTGTTCACTTCACATCACCATTCTTGCAGGCCTTAATCAACAGACCTTGAAGTAGCGCATTACTGTTTCTGCGGGTGACCGATTTTGGGGGTGCAAAATCTGTCCGGGGGAGTAGAAAACATATTGCACGCAATTTTCCCCTGATTGGAATAGTCGCCAATTCATCGCTTTGGCCAATGGTTAGCATCAGCCATTGTGTCAAACTGTTTTAATTCTATCCGGCTTCCATCCTGCTGATCCATGTCAGGAGAAAAAAGCAGAATAAGGGGTAAGGCTATGAAACTGATCAGCCGTTTTATTGCACTTTTTCTCTTCGCTTGTTATGCTGTGCCCGCGTTTGCAGTCTATACCTGGGTGCGTGATGGGCGATTCCCGGCGGACACGACCGCTGCCACCGGTTTTCCCGCGACCACAGGCGTGCAGGGTGTGGCGATTGATGGGCAAGGGAAGATATGGATTCAGACCTATGCGCCGTTAGGCCGGGACAAGGTCTTCGTCACGGCCACCGGCGCCGAAGAGAGCATCTGCGTCCTCTATGTCTACCTGGCTGACGGCACCCAGGCCGCCTTTTCACCGCTCAGGTTTGTCACCATTGGCGCCGATACCGATACCCTCGGCGGCCGCTTGCAGGGGGGCAGCTGGCTGGTCAAGAACGGCCTCGGCCTTGCCACCGATGCGGAGGGCGATATTCTCGCCACCTTCCACGACACCATCTACCGGATTGATCATCTGAACGGGGCCGGATTGGCCAAGGCGGTCTATCAGAGCGGCGTCGCCGCCACCGCGCCTGCCGCGGCGGCGACCAGCGGCGATATCTTCGCTGCGGCCGCGGCTGCGGGCTATCCTGTCAAGGAATACAGCAACGCGCTCGTTTTTGAGCAGAATGTCACCGCCAGCCGTCCCGGCAGCGCCCTCGCCCTGGCCGCTGCGGCGAGTGGCAACGCCCTCTACATGCCCACCTACAGCAGCCAGGAGGTCCTGGTCTATCAGCGGGCGGATGGGGCTTCGCCCTGGTCATCGGCGCCCGCCATTCTGCAGGGCATGGCTTGCGAATCGATGGGCTGGGAGGCTTCGACCGGCTATCTCTGGGCCAGCGCCGGTTCGTACTACAACTTGCCCAATCAGAATCCCGACTCCGTGACCAGTTACTTTCCGAACACCTGGTATGCTTTCGATACCGCTACCGGCGCCATCATGGACAGTATCAAGTGGCATTTCAATATCCCCGAATCGCCGGCTGAGCGGCCGCGGGGGATCGCCATCAGCGCCACCGGGAATGTCGCCTATGTGGCCTGCTACCCCCAGGGCGGCGTCCTCCGTTATGTCAAAAGCAATATTTACACCCACAACATCACCTTCCGCGTCAATATGGAGGTGCAGGAAGCCCAGGGTTCCTTCAATTCCCTCACCGATTCGGTTTTTGTCATGGGCAATTTCAACGGCTGGGAGACCACTGCTAGCCAGATGCTCCTCACCACCACGCCCCATGTCTACGAATATACCGCTCAGGTCTATTATGCCCGGCCGGTGCTTTACAATTTTGTGCGTAAGAGCGGGGAGACGGTGGTTGTGGAGACCATCGATGTGCGTGCGGATGTCGTCGAACCGGGAGGCCAGCTTCTGCCGACGGTCTATTTCAACGATCAGACCGACATTCTTGTGACCGCTCAGGTCACTTTTCAGGCGGATATGTCCGCGCTGCTCGCCCTGAACTGGGACCCCACCTATCATGAGATGATCGTCATCGGGGATTTCAACAGCTGGGCTTACGAATCGGAGTATGCCGCGATCCCTGTGCCCGGGAATCCGCAGCTCTACACTTTTGTCACCTCGATTACAGCCCCGCGTAATTCTGTCCAGTCGTGGAAATTTCACGCCTATCCCGCGGATGATTTCGTGAACGGAGGTCTGGAGAGCGTCAACAGCACCTTTGTTTTCACCGGAGTGGATCTGATCCTGCCGGTCCGCGCCCCTTCCATTCAATTTGTGCAGCAGATCACCATCGTCGCGCCCAACGGCGGCGAGAAGTGGCGCGCCGGGACGGTAAAAAAGATCACCTGGCTGACTCACACCGCCGGTGATGTCCGGGTGGAATACCAGAGCTCACCGGGAGGCGGCTGGAGCGTGGCGACGGCCGGAACCCCCGCCCTCGCTGAATTTTACAACTGGACCCTGCCGGCCCTGGAGAGCGGCGAATGCCGCCTCCGGTTGACCAATCTGACCGACGGCAGCGTTACCGATGAGAGTGATTCGCTCTTTACCATCACCCAGATCGTTCCGACCGCTGAAAGTGAAAACAACAATACCGCCCATCTGGCGAACTGGATCGAATATGGCGATGTACTCGATGCCGCCATCTCTCCCGACGGGGATGTCGATTACTACCGGTTCTGGGGGGCGAAAGGGGACACGGCGGAGATCTGGGGCGAGTCCCGCGGCGATTCCTCCCTGGCCGGTCGTATCATCCTCTATTCGAGCGACGGCACCGGCCTCTATGAAAATGACGGCTACCTCAATCCCCCCGAAGACCAGCGCATCGCCTGTATCCTGCCGGAGGACGGGGTCTATTATATCCGTTACGCTTTCATGGACAACTGGGGCACTTTCCCCAACCGCGAGCTGATCGAACGCCTGGAGGATGATGAGCGGGACAAGCTCGGCCTCGAGGATGATCTGCAGTGGACGGTGCAGGGCGAATACCGCATCGGTCTGCGCTATGTTATAAAGGGCAGCCCGGTGATCACCTCCATCGGCGTCTACGACCAGTACTGGAATTCCGTGCGGTTCTATGGCTATGTCGACCCGCGCAAGGAGAGCACCACCGCCCAATTTGAACACGGACCCACGATCTCTTACGGCACCATAGTCCCGGCCGAGGGCGGCCCCTTCATGGGAATCTCGGAGCAGTTCGTCTCCTCTCCTGAGATCAACGGACTGACTGCTGAGGCGGTCTACCACATGCGCATGAGTGCGACCAATTCCCTCGGCACCGACGTCTCCTGGGATCTTGATTATCACACGCCCCCGGCGCCGGAAGGGTGGGAGCGCAAGATATCCGGCTCGACGCGGATCCTGTGGGATGTCTTCTTCCTGGATGATCTCACCGGTATTATCTGCGGCGACAGCACCATTCTCCGCACGACTGACGGTGGCGAAACCTGGACCCAGCTCTACAGCGGCATCTGGACGCGCTTCAAGGGGGTCGAGTTTATCACGCCCACCAAGGGTTTCATAATGGGCAGCTACGGTAATCTCTATAAAACCACCGACGCCGGGCAAAGCTGGACTCCGGTCAACAGCAGCACCGGGCTCTACCTCTTCGCCACCCACTTTCCCAACGAAGATCTCGGCTGGATTGCCTGCGACGCCGGTCTCATTATCCATTCCAGCGACGGCGGCGACAACTGGTCCGCCCAGAACAGCGGCGTCGGCAGCAACCTGCGCGGTGTCTATTTCCTCTCTGCGACCACGGGCCTGGTTATCGGGGAGGACAGCACCATTGTGCGCACAACCGACGGCGGCGCAACCTGGACGAGGATCGCTTCTCCGCGCTTTGGCAATTTTCTCGGCATCCATTTTGCCGATGCTCTCACCGGAGTCATCGTCGGCAAGGAAGACTTTATACTGCGCACTACCGATGGCGGTCTGACCTGGACGGAGGTCAGCATTGCCCCCCATTATTACCTGACAGATATCCATTTCTATGCCGAGGGCTATGCCATTGCTGTCGGCCGCGACGGCACCATCCTGCGCACCTCGGATGGCGGGGCGACCTGGTCCGAGCAGCAGAGCGGCACCCTGAACGATCTCGACGCCCTGCACCATGCGGGCACGCATACCACCATCGTCGGGGCCAACCAGACCATTCTGCGCAGCGCCGATTTTCTCTCGCTCAAGTCGCCCAACGGCGGCGAGGTCTGGTCTCCCGGCAGCGTCCAGGATATCGTCTGGTGGACCGATCTCGGCGGCACAATGAGAATCGAATACCGCACCGGCAGCGTCAGCCCCTGGCAGACCATCACCGAGAGCGCCTCGGGTGTGGTCGGCCGCTACGCCTGGACTATACCCGGTACACTAAGTGATTCCTGTATCGTGCGGATCACCAGCCTGATAGATAACAGTTATATCGACCAGAGCGACAGCGTCTTTGCTATCAGGGTGACCTCCACCCAGCAGCTTGTCACCCTCAACGCCGGCTGGAACATGATCTCCTCCTATATCGATCCGCCCGATTCGACTCTGCCCACCCTGCTCCTGGCCCAGCTGGGGAGCACTCTTACCATCGCCAAAAACACCACCGGGCAGATCTACTGGCCGCTTTACGGTATCAATACCATCGGCAAATGGAAACCCTTGCAGGGGTACATGTGCTACGTTACCCAGGCTGCGACATTGACCTTTACCGGTGATCAACTGGCTCCTGAATCGACGCCCATCCCGCTCACCTCGGGCTGGAATATTGTGGCCTATCTGCGCGCTAGCCCGCTCGCGGCCCCGACCGCCCTGGCCTCGATCGCCTCTCAGCTGACTATCGCCAAGAATATGACCGGGGGCATCTATTGGCCTCTGTACACCATCAATACCATCGGCAATATGCTGCCCGGTCAAGGCTATCAGCTCTACGTCACGGCCGCGACGACGCTGACCTATCCCGCCAATACCGCAGTGCCCAAGGAGATGCTCGCCGGCGTCGGGGCTAAAGCCTTGCAGCATTTCGCCCTTTCGAACCAGGCTACGGGCAGCAGCGCCATCCTCCTGGTCCGCGGCTCCTTCCTGGCGGAGAACGATGAAGTGGGAGTCCGTACCAGCGACGGCCGGTATCTGGGCGCCGGTGTCGTTCAGGGCGGGCAGGTGCCGATCACCATCTGGGGCGATGATGAAATGACCCGGCTCGTCGACGGCGCCACAGCCGGTGACAGGCTTGAGCTGATCTGGTGGTCTGCAGCAGCCAAATTGGAAAGTCCGCTCAAGATCACCTCGCTGCAGGACGGCCTGAGCGGTGATGCTCTGCCGGTTGAAATGACCTACCGGAATGATGCCATCCTGGTCGCCGGTGTGGCCGAAGCTGTGCCATTACCCAGGGAATTCGCCCTGCGGCAGAACTATCCCAATCCCTTTAATCCGGCCACCAGCATCAAGTATGAGCTGCCCAAAGAGAGCCATGTTGAGCTGGTTGTCTATAATCTGCGCGGCCAGGCGATTCGCACGCTGGTGAATGCGGAGAAGAGGGCAGGCTATCACGACCTGATCTGGGACGGACGTAATCAGGCGGGTGCGCTGGTCTCCAGCGGCATCTATTTTGTGCGCATGAAAGCTGGCCCCTTCGTCAAGGTGGTTAAAATGTCTCTGGTCAAGTAATCCAGGCCAGGTTTCTCCGGGCCGCCCGCAAGGCGGCCCACAGCTCTCCGGCAGGCAACCATGTACAGCAGCGGCAGCAAAACATGTATTCCTCTTCTCCTCATCTGTATCGCCGCCAGTCCCGGCAGCGCGGCGGATTTCTCCGCCGCGCAGAAGGAAGCTGCGCTTCAGCCCGGCAGGATCGTCTTGAAGTGCAGGGACGCGCTGGTGCCGGCGGAGATAGAGTCGGCTTCGCTGCTCGCCCTGCTGGGAGGCCAGGCGCAGGGCAGGGGATTGATCCGTCTCGAAGCGCTGGGCAGCAGGAGCGCTCGCGCGGGGAAATCCGCGCCGGCGATCACGCGTATGGGTCGTGTTTTTCAGGGCCACCTCTCCGCCGGAGCGGACCGGAACAGGCTGCTGGCCTGGCTGCGGCGTCACCCCCTGATCGATTATACCGAGCCGCTCTATTACCACACCCTCGATATCGTGCCCAATGACTCGCTCTACGCTCAGCAGCCCCACCTCCAGGTGGTCAATCTGCCCGCTGCCTGGGATCTGATCAGAGGCGAGCAAGGCGATGTGGTAATTGCCATCGTCGACGGCGGCAGCGAGATCGGCCACCAGGATCTGCGCGCCAGCCTCTGGACCAATACCGCCGAGATTGCGGGCAATTCCCGGGATGACGACGGCAACGGCTACGTTGACGATCTTCACGGCTGGAATTTCGCCAATAGCAGCGGCGATCCGACCGGCCTGCCCAGCCAGCCCGCCTACGCCAACCACGGCACCCATACCGCGGGCATCGCCAATGCGGCCACACACAATACGCATGGCATCGCCGGGGCTGCCTGGAACTGCCGGCTGATGGCGATCAACGCGGCCGACCGCTTCGGCGAGGGGATCGGCTACGGCTATGAGGCCATCCTCTACGCCGCCGAGAACGGCGCGGATGTCATCAACTGCAGCTGGGGCCGCACGGGCTCAGCCTCTCTCTATGAGCAGGATGTGATTAACTATGCGACCGCGCTGGGGTCGGTCATCGTTGCCTCCGCCGGTAATTCGGGCTCAACCACCCTCAATTTTCCCGCCTGTTACGACAACGTCTTTGCGGTTACAGCGACCAACAACTGGGATGCCAAAGCGAGCTTCAGCACCTTCGGAGAGTGGGTCGATGTCAGCGCCCCCGGCGTTGATATCATGAGCACGGTCAGCTTTAACGGGTACAGCCGCTACAGCGGCACCTCGATGGCGGCGCCGCTGGCCGCAGGAGTGATCGCGCTGGTTAAAAGCATGCACCCCGACAGGAGCGGGTTCCGCTGCGCTGAGCAGGTCCGGGCCGCCGCCGATCCCGTGGATGACCTCAATCCGGCTTGGGCCGGCCTCATCGGCAGGGGTCGCATCGATGCCCTGCAGGCGGTGACGGCCGTGACCCCCGGCCTCCGGCTCACCGCGGTCACGTTTGCCGGGGAGGACGGAGATGCCCAGTTCAGACCCGGTGAAACCGCGCAGATCTCTGCGACCCTGACCAATTATCTGGCGCCCGCCGGGCCGGTCTTGCTCTCGCTGAGCGAGAATTCGACCCATGCGGCCCTGCTCAGCAGTCAGGCCACGCTGCCGGGTCTGGCCACGCTCGCAGCGGCCTCCCCCGCAGTGCCCTTCACGGTTGCGATTTCGCCGGATGCCCCCGCCGGGCATGTCATCCCCTTCACTCTGGAATTCTCCGTCGGGGAGTACCATGACACCGGCCATTTCACTCTCACGGTCGCGCCCGACTTTGTCGATCTCAGCGTCAACCGGATCCTCACCTCCGTCACCCCCGTCGGCCGGATCGGCTACGCCAATCCCTCAGCTGCTTTCGGGGGATCCGGTTTCTCCTACAAATCGGGCGCGAACCTGATTTACGAGGGTTCGATCATCGCCGGCGTCTCCGCAGCCCGCATCTCCAGCTCCGCCCGCGGCACCTCGACCACCCCCGATCAGGATTTTGTCATGAACGCCGATGGCCCCCTGACCCTTCTCCGTCCCGGTCCCCTCACCGCTGAGGAGAGCACTCTCAATCTCAGCGATCGTGATGCCAGCCTGCCCCTCGAAATCACAGTGCGGCAGCATACCTTCGCTTCAGACGGGAGCGGTTATGAGGATTTTATTATCTTCCGTTACGAGGTGACCAACAGCGGTACCACAGGTCTGAATGGATTCCATTTCGGCCTCTTTTTTGACTGGGATGTGGATCAGGACCATTTTGATGGCGACCGGGCCGCTTATGACGCCAGCCGCCGCCTGGGCTATGTCTGCAACGCTGCAGGCACCCCCGGGACCCACGTGGGGTGCGCCCTGCTCTCGCCGGGCGCGGTCTCCTGCCGCGCCATCCTCAACGACGAACTGGCGCCCGGCAATCCCGGCTGGGGCATCTATGATGGCTTTAGCGACGCGGAAAAGTGGGAGGCGATCAGCGGCGGCACGGCCATCGTCGAGGCCGGAATCGGGGATGTTTCTCAGGTGCTCTCCGCCGGTCCCTATGACATCCCTCCACATGGAACGATTACCGTCGATTTTGCCCTGATCGCCGGAGATGACCTTGCGGCTTTCCAGCAGCATACCGACGCGGCCATCGCATTCCGTCAAAAATATCTATCCGCTCAGCGGGACACTGCTCTTCTGCAGCTCAATGCGGGATGGAATCTGGTCTCCAGCCCGGTTGAACCGGAGGACACTCTGCTCAAAAATCTGCTGGCGCCGATTGCGGACAAGCTTGTCCTCTTCAAGGACGGCGAGGGCAAAGTCTATTGGCCGGCCTACCTCATTGATATGCTGACCTGGTGGGATTATAAAAAAGGGTATTGGCTTTACATCACCGCTCCGGCGCAGCTGCTGATCGCCGGAAAAAGGGTTGAGGAGGAAAAGGCGGAGGTCATGCTGAAGCAGGGCTGGAACACGATCTCCTGTCTGCTCGACCGGCCCGCAGCTGCCGCCTCAGTACTCGGCGGTATCAGCACAGAGCTTGTTATTGCCAAGGATGGCGCCGGCAGGGTCTACTGGCCTCTGTACGGGATCAATACGATCGGGGAATTGAAACCCGGCTCGGGCTACAGCCTTTTTCTGGCCGATCCGGCTGTTATAAAGTGGCCCTGAAGCGGACTGGCTTGCAGAGAAAAAGAGTCCACACCAGCCATCGGCTTTTTGGGTATCGACTGCTGACTGTATGCATACTGTTCCGCCGGGGCCTTTGCGCTCCCGAGGCGGAGAGGGTTATGGAAATCATCGGAAAGGCAACCGCAGGTTCATATTCACCAAATTAAAAAGGAGAAAGCTATGAATCTCAAGGGATTGAAAACGCTGGTCCTCTTTCTGCTCGCGTTTTCAGCGCTGGCTTCAGCACAGAGTCATTTTAGTTTTGAGGTAACCTCCAACAACATGAGCGTGGTTTTTATGAGCGCACCGACGCTCAACGGGGTCCCCCTGGCGCCCGGAGACGAGGTGGGTGCTTTCAAGTCAGATGGTACGACCTGTGTAGGTGCCATGGTTTGGGTTGCTGATCCCACCCAATGGTCTCTGCCTGTTATGGGTTTGGACATCACTCCTCCGCTGCCGGGTATGGCGGGCGGCGAGACCATCCGCTGGAAGGTCTGGCAGGCCAGCACGAATACGGAGGTGGAGGGCACAGCTTCCTACATAGTTGGAGACGGAACCTATACGGCGAACAGTCAGGCGGTCATTAGTTCACTTACCGCCACTGCAGCGGTGAATTATACCCTGACCATGGCGGTGAGCCCGGGCGGGAGTGGCACGACCGCTCCTGCGATCGGAGCGCACAGTTACGCGCCGAACACCCCGGTGAACATCACGGCGACGCCGGCGGCGGGCTACCAGTTTGTCAACTGGACGGTGAGCGCAGGTTCTGCGGTGGCCGCTCCGAACAGCGCGAGCACGACAGTGACCGTGGATGTGGCCAAGACGGTGACGGCCAATTTTCAGCTGATCCCGTTTGCCCTGACCATGGCGGTGAGCCCGGGGGGGAGCGGCACGACCACGCCTGCGATCGGCTCGCACAGCTATGCGCCGAACACGGTGGTGAACATTGTTGCGACGTCGGCGGCTGGCTACCAGTTTGTCAACTGGACGGTGAGCGCGGGTTCGGCGGTGGCTGCTCCGACCAGCGCGAGTACGACAGTGACCGTGGATGTGGCCAAGACGGTGACGGCCAATTTCACCCAGATCACCTATACCCTGACCGCCGGCAATGACGGCCATGGCACGGTGACGCGGAATCCGGTTGGCCCGGCCTATGCTGCGGGCACAACCGTTACCCTGACACCGGTGCCGGCTTCGGGGTATCAATTTGGCTCATGGTCAGGCGCCAATGCCGGTGATATTGTCAATACCGGCGGGGTCTATACCATCGTGATGAACGGCAACAAGGTGGTAATGGCCAATTTTATCGAGGCCGAATATACCCCTGTTGTCGAATTCTGGGCCACGCCGACCAGGGGCTATCCCGCCCTGAGCGTCAAATTCACGGACGCTTCCGAGGGCTATCCCTACGCATGGCTCTGGGATTTCGGCGACGGCCAGACCTCCACCGAGCAGAATCCAACCCATGTATACTGGCAGCCCGGCAAATATTCGGTCACCCTGACCATAACCACCCAGATGGGCGTCTTCTCGCTCGAGAAAGAGGAGTTCATCTATGTATGCGGGTTCGAATTCTGCTCCTGTGTGCTGCTGGATCTCTTTGATAATGGTCCGAGTTTTGCCAGCGAAAACTGGAACAACGCTATCGACCGCGACGCCAGCGGCCTCGACGGCACGGTTTCCGCGGGCGGATCGCTCCCCTATGCGATCTTCAGGTTCCATGATAACAAGTCCAAGCAAATCAACATGATCCGGCTTATGACCAACACAGATGTCGGCATGGAGGAGCGCTGGACTAAAAACTTCGAGGTCTATATCTCGAACACGGGCCTGAATGATGCCGATTTCAAACTGCTCCTGCGCGGCACCAAGAAGGGCGGGGCCTGGGAAGAGTTCACATGCGCACCCACGCAGGCGAAATACATCAAGCTGGTCCTGACCAATCCCAATTCCGGCTGGCGGCAGCTGGGTGAATTCGAGGTTTGCGTAGTGAAGGAGTATCCGGATCTCGTCAAATCATCGGTCAAGGCGACCTCTCCTCACACCGCCAACGGCGTTGATGCCTCGAAAATGACCATCACTCTGAAAAAACCGGATGGTTCGGCGCTGACCGGCCTCTCGATGGAGGAGTTTTACCTCTACAGCTACTCCGGCGCTTTCACGCACACAGCGGTGGTGGAGAGCTCGACACCCGGTGTCTATACGACCTCGATTACGACGATCGAACCTGATGTGAAAGAGGTCAAGGTCATCGTCAGCTGTAAACTTGTCGGCAGCGCCACTATCAATTTTTCCGCTCCGGTCACGAAGGAATCCGCCCTGGTCTTTATTGAGGGGTCGACCGCCTTCCGTAACGAGGGTTGGGATAATCTGGTCGACGGCGATGAGGCAGGTTGGGATGGAACTGCAACAGTCGGCGGTGTTGAACCCTACGCCATTTTTGCCTTCGCTGACAATACGGTCAAGGCGGTGCAAAAAATCTCCCTGCTCATGAATACGGGAGTCGGCTTTGACAGCCGTTGGGTTGAGAGATTCCGGCTGCAAGCCTCCACCTCCGGTAAATCGGGATCCGACTTTGTCACGGTTTACGATGGCAGGGCGGCGGGCGGCGATTGGCAGGATTTCACCTTCCCGGCCTTCAACGCCAAATACATCAAGCTGATCGTCGATTTTCCGGCCGGGACCTGGCGGCAGTTGGGCGAGATGCGGGTGTACACGACAACCATCGCCGCTCTGGCCAAACAGGCCGGCGAGCTTGTGCAGATTGGCGATACTCCCCGGGAGTGGGCGGTGAGCAACAACTATCCCAATCCCTTCAATCCCGAGACCCGTCTCCAGTTCAGCATGCCTGAGGCCGGCCAGGTCACAGCGGCTGTGTTCAACATGCTGGGCCAGCGGGTGCGGACCCTGGTCAACCGTGAGCTGCCGGCTGGCACCAGTCAGGTGGTTTGGGACAGCCGTTCCGATGCGGGCGAGACTGTGCCCTCGGGCATCTATTACGTGCGGTTTGACCTGGGCGGGCACTATTTTACCAAAAAGCTCGTTTTGACCAGATAAGCCGATTTATAATCAGTTAACCTGGAATGAATGCAGATGGCGGCGCGGCTGTGCCCGCGCCGCCATTGCTGTTGCTGCGGAGGTCGAGCGGTATGAAGCCATTTTTTGTCACCCTTTTTCTGGCAGTCACCCTGTTTTCAACGGCTCTCTCCGGCGTGATGGCCGGAACGCCGGATCTGGACCCTTTAGTCACGGGGTTGCTGCAGACCGCGCCATGGCTGGAGCACAGGCTGAAATTGTATCAGCATCGTCTTGAATGCGAAAATCCGGCCGAATCGGTAAGGAAAGCCCTTTTGGCGGAGGTTACTGCTCCACTTCCCGCGGGACGAAGCCTGGCCGGGGCGGGGCTGCTCTCTGCTGCATCCGGGCCAGTGTTCGGAGCGATGACGGAGGCTTACGATCCTTTCGTGAAGGTTCCACAGACTGATTCGCTCGCCAGCAGTGCCAATCTGGCCGTCAGCACGGTGAGCAACCGCATCCTCGTGGTCTGGCAGGACCATCGCAGCGGCCTGGACAATCCCGATATTTATGCCCAGCTTTTCGATCTGACCTATACGCCCGTTGGTGTGAACATCAAGGTGAATCCGCCCGGCATCAAGGCCGCCCAGATCGCACCCGATCTCTGTGCCTTGTCCGACGGCCGTTTCCTGGTCTGTTGGGAGGATTACACCGGACCGGCGCCGCAAATTATGGCGCGCCTGGTTCAGGCGGATGGCAGTATGCCGGCTCCGGCCGTCACGGTTTCACCTTTGGCGGAGACTCCGCAGTTATTTCCCAAAACCGAATCGTGGGGCGACAGCACACATGTCGTCTGGCTCCAGAAGGATGGGGGGGATTACAATATCTACATGCGCACCCTCAGTCTCGCCGCGCTCCCGCAGGCGCCGGCCATCAAGGTGAACGATGACGAGAACAGCCTGCAGTGGATTCCGGAGATCGGTGTCTACAGCAGCGGCCAGACCGCCGTCGTCTGGGAGGACAAGCGTGCGGGGGATTCCGAGATCTATGCCCAGATTTTCAAGGCGGACGGAGTCAAACGGGGCGATAATTTTGTCGTCAATGCGGATGCCTCGAGAAGCTTGCAGTGGCGGCCCGCTGTGGCGGGCAATGAAAACCTGCTGCAGATTGTCTGGGAGGATACCCGGGACAAGAGCGCGGCGATCTATACGCAGCAGTTCGATCGCTGGGGTTTGCCCAGCGGTGATAATCTCCGTCTCGATCAGCCCGAACTCTCCGCGGCGAGAGAAAAGCCCTCCCTTTTTGTGGATGATCAGGGGCAGCGGGTATTCGCCTGGCAGGAGAAAAGTGGAGAGGCCTGGCGCCTGAAATTCGCCCTCTTCCCGGCGGCCTCGGATCTGCCCATCTATCACACCCTGGGTGAATCCGATTCCGCGCATGAATTCACGGATATAAAGCTTCATCACCTAAAGAATACGGTCTTTTTCGCTTTCCTGGGCATGCCCCCTGGCGGCCGCAGCACGGTATTGGGCCACAGGGTGAATTTCACCACCGTGCCGGTCGAACTGGTCCGTTTCACGGCCGCCGCGCGTTATCCGGAGGTCGTCCTGACCTGGCGGACTGCGAGCGAAACCAGCAATCTTGGTTTCGAAGTGGAGCGCAAAGGGGAGGCCGGCGGATTTGAAAGTATTGAGTTTGTCCCGGGGATGGGCACCTCGGCCATGGGGCAGGAGTATCTCTATGAGGATCGGGGGCTGATGCCGGGGAGGTACTTTTATCGTCTGCGGCAGGTCGATCTCGACGGCAGCGCCAGCCTCTCCGGAGAGATCGCCGTCGTTCTGGCGGGGCCTGATCGGTTTGAGCTGCCGGCGGCCTGGCCCAATCCTTTCAGCCTCAGCACGCAGCTGCGCCTGCGTCTGCCGGAGAGCGCCGGTGTCGCTCTTTCCGTTTTTAATTTGCTGGGCCGGCGGGTGCGGCGTATCGATGCCGGCAGGCTGGCCGCCGGGGAGCATCTGCTGCGCTGGGACGGCCGCGATGACGCGGGCGTACCGCTGCCGCCGGGCGAGTATCTCATGCAGGCCCGGGTCGCCGGAAAAGCCGAGGTCAGACGCGTTACGCTGATAAGGTGACAGGAGGGGGCGCACGGACCGGCCATGGCATGCACCGGCCCGCAGCGCTAGAGGGAATAGGGCGTTCGCCTAGTTCAGGTGCTTCGTCGACCCCATCAGCTCGCCGACATTTCCCTTGTCAAAAAAGCCGGTGAAAGAGCCGAAGCGCTGCACATATTCGGTGATCTCGTGACTGAAGGGGGATGGGGAGCTGAAGATTTGCAGGATGCCGCGCGTTTCGTCGCCGATGAGGGCCTCGGTGGTGAAGTTGAGTCCGAGTTCCTTCTGGCGGAGCAGGACAGCGCGCAGATCATCCGTGTAATAGGCGGTATGGTGGACGCGGGGGCCATATTTCGCTGTATAGGCGTGGACCACAGATTGCTCGTCCCAGCCATAGGAGACGACGATCGCGGGCTTGCGCTCACCCCAGCGGAAGACCATGGTCTCGGCGTTCTGATCGGCCACGGAATAACAGGAATCGAAGGAGTAGCCGGTCAGTTTCATGATCATCTCCGCCGTCCGTCTCACATAGGCCACAGGGACGCGGTAGGCGATGTGATCGAGATGCCCGATGCTGTCTCGCACATCGCCGAAAGGGGCGATGCCGACTGCAGCCGGGTCGATCGGCAGGGGTTCCAGTCCGGGCGCGTCGTGCCAGGCCGGTGCCCCCGCCATGAGATAAATAAAGCGGTCTCCGGGGCCGGGGATCGGTTCAGTGGCGATCCCCCAGGGCTCTTCACGGCTGGGGATGCAGCCATTTTGCAGGCTGTCGCGGACCGGCTGCAAATCGGTGACGCGGAAAGCGAGGGCATCGAGTCTCGGATAGCCCTCCAGGCTCCGTCCGTTTTCATGGATGATCATCGCCGGCAGAGAGGGATCGAGCAGCAGTTCGTAATAGAGCGCGTCGGCCTCGCGTTCTTTCCAGGCCCTGGCGAGGCGGTAGCCGGTCTTGCGGCCCACTTCGCGGATCAGATCGACGCCGCTGCCCGCAGTGACGCGGTAGCGGAAAAAGGCCAATCCTGCAAAGACCGGCGCGACGGGAGAGGGCCCAAGGCGCTCTCTGAGATCGGTGAGTTCTCCTTCAATACTCTTGTGCATGCTCGTCAAGTTGTTTTACTCCTGCTTTGGCGTGCCCACCGGCGTCAGCCGGGTAGGCCGGAGACCGGCTGCGACGGGAGGGAGATTGAAAAAGACCAAGGGCGGCCGGCAGCCGCCCTTTTCAATCAGGGACTATTTGGAGCCCTTTTTGGCTTTTTTTTCAGCCCTTTTCTCTTTCAGGCTTTTTCCCGATTTTTTCTTGTTTTCTTTGGGTTTTACATCCTGATTTTTTGCCATGGTTTTCTCCTTTGTTTTCGTTGGAATACCAGGGTATAAGATAAAAACCAAAAAACAGCTGATTTTATTCTCGATTTTCCCTGCCGGCCGCTTCAGCGGCCGATTATTTTGAGGGCGCGCCGGGGCATGGTGACATTTTGCTTGCTTTTAGCCGGGCGATTAGCTAATTTTTCCCGCAAATCCTGTCCATGGTTTAAACCAGGGAGAACAGATAGATGAAAGGCAAGAAGTATATCGGCTGCGGGGCGTTCTTACTCCTCATCGTCCTGGGCCTCTTTTTCTGGTGGCGTTACTATTTTGTTTTCGGCGAGGGCGTCAAAGCGGGCGACCTCAACTTTCTGGTGAAGAAAGGCTATCTCTTCAAGACCTGGGAGGGACGCCTGATTCAAACCGGCTTCAAGACGCCGGCGCCGGGGTCGATGCAAAGCAATGAATTCGAATTCAGCGTGGTCTCGGACGATGTCGCCAAAAAGCTCGAAAACGCCAGCGGCAAGTTTGTCGAACTGAGATATAAGGAATATCTCCATCCCCTGCCGTGGCGGGGCATGAGCAGATATCTCGTCACCCAGGTCCTCCGCATTGAAGAGATGCGGGAGGAGAACAACTTGCCCTATTGAGCGGTCTGACTTTAACGCCGCGCCGGCTTTGCCCGGTGCGCCATCGGCGCACCGGGCTTTTTTTTATACTCCAGCGATCCGCCGCTTGTACTCGGCCAGGGCCTCATCCAGCCGCTGGCGGGCGGTGGTGTCGCCCGGCACATTGTGCGAGGGATGGATGTAGAGCTTGACGCCGCGTCCGGCGAGGATCTCGGCCACGGTGCTGATGGTCATCCATACGGCAGTGACGAAGGCCATGGTCGAAACCGGTCCGATCTTGTCGACATGGTTCATCAGCGGCACCGAGGCGTCCTGAGCCGGTACACAGGTATCGACCACGACATCGGCCAGTTCAAAGATCTGCTTGCCGGAGGAGTGGCGGGTCTTGACCCCGGAGAACTCGCCGGCGGAGCCGAAGACGACGATTTTCATGCCCATCCGCCGGGCTTCCAGAGCGATGTCGATATTGACATTGTTGATGCCTGAATGGGAAAAGAGCCACATAACGTCGTTCTGGTCGAAATTATAGGATTTCATGATCTGCTGGCCGTACCCCTCGACACGTTCGAGAAAGACAAACTGGTGCACGCCCATCTCTCCGACGATGTGGGTGAAGAAGGAGAGCGGGATCTCGATCATCGGATGAAAACCGACAAAGCCGCCGATGCGGGGATACATTTCCTCGATCGGCAGGGTCGCATGTCCGCAGCCGAAGGTATGGACCCAATGGCCACCGCCGATGGCATCGGCCATCAACCCGGCCGCCTTGTTGATATTCTCGATCTGGGTGGACTCAATCTTGTCCATCACCCCGCGGGCGTTATCCAGCCACTGTTTTGCCAGCATATTTTACTCCTTTTTCTTTTCAGGATATATGTTGCGCACAATTATAAAGACCAGGGTCATCAGGATCAGACCGGCCGGAACAATGGCGAGGGCCAGGCGCAGGCCATGAGCTTTGCCCAGCAGACCCGAAATCCAGGGCATGAGGCTGCCCCCGGTGAGGGCCATGACAAAAACCATGCTGAAGGCGGTGCCGCTGAGATGGGGATAGCGATCGCCGACGAAGCCGAGGACAATGGGATAGACTGCGGCAAAACCAAAGCCCACCAGCATCAGACCGGGCAAGGCCTCTCCCACCTCGCCGGCCGAAAGGAGCAGGAGGGTGCCGAGAAAAGCGATGGTGATAAAGCTGACCAGCAGCCGTCCCGCGTCGCAGCGCTGCAGCAGCCGCGGCAGAATCAGCCGCGCGGCCATCAGCGCCAGCCAGAAGAAAGAGAGATAGATCACCGCCCGCGAGCTTTCGACCGCCAGGGCTTCGTTGAAAAAGGTGGCCGACCAGCCCCCCATGGTCATCTCCATGCCGCTCTCGAAGAAGAGCATCAGTCCGAAGAGGAGCAGGGGCGCCTCTTTGATCAGCCTGGCGCCCTCCTTGAGCGGAAAGCCTTGTTTCTGCTTGGGTTCGGGGAAGCGGATGAGGAGAAAAAAGAGAATCGGGACAGCAACAGCCGCACCGACCAGGGCGGCCAGGCGGGCGTAGCCGAGGCTTTTCATGAGCAGACCGAGGAGGAAGGGGATGCTGAAGGCACTGATGCCGAAAAAGACCCCGAGCAGGCTCAGCCGGGCGCCGCGCTCTTCCTCGTAGATGTCGGAGACGAGGGCATTGGAGGCGCCATTGATGACCCCGCCGCCGAGTCCGATCAGGAACATGGCCGCGCGCAGCACATCGAGCCCCCCGGCCCGGCCGATCATCACCAGGCCGGCGAGGACAAATGTGGAGCAGACGATCAGCAGGCTCTTGTAGCCGTAACGGTCGACGATCGGGCCGAAGAAGAGAGAGCCCAGGAGCATGCCGATGGTCATGAGGGGGAAGAGCGATCCGGCCATGGCCTTATCGAGGCCGAACTGTTCGATGACCGAGGGGAGGAGGGCGCCGAGAATGGACATGACGATGCCGAAGATGAACATCGCCACGCAGGCGGCGCTGAAGACGGCTTTACGGTTATACGCCATAGGGTATCCTGTGGTTAGAGTGTGCGTCGATATCCGCTGTGCAGGAGTCAGCAGAGGCTCGCGGGGCGGACGAATACGCCTGGCCGGTCCGGCCGGGGGCGGAGGATCAGTCGCGCGCCGCCGCCAGCGCCAGGCTGCCGGCGCCGATGAGGCCGGCATCGCCGCCGAGGGTTGAGATCTCCAGTGTCACCCGGGAGAAGGCGATGGGCTGGGCCCACTTGCTGGCCTCAGCGTGAATGCGGCCGATAAAACGGGCGGCGGGGCCGAAGACGCCGCCGCCGAGGATGATCTTTTCAGGATTGAAGGCGCTGACCAGATTGGCCACGGCCATTCCCCAATGGACGATGGCCTCGTCGAGGATGCGCCGGGCCAGGGGGTCGCCCTGATCAAAAGCGGCAAAGATATCCGCGCCCTTGAGCTCTGCCGCAGCTTTGGCGCGCAGCGGGCTCCGGCTGGCGGGGTCGGCGGCGAGATACTCCCCGGCGACCCGGGCAAGTCCGTCGCCGGCGGCGTAGTATTCAAAGCAGCCGCATGCGGCGTACTTTTGCTGCCAGGGCTGAACCAGTCCCATCCAGCCGACGGCCCCGGCGATATCATCATGGCCGCGCAGGATGCGGCCATCGACGAGGATACCGGCGCCGATACCGGTGCCGACCGCGAGAAAGATGGCGTCGCGGCAGCCGCGCGCCGCTCCCTGCCAGGTCTCGCCGAGGATGTAGCAGGCGCGGTCGCTGTCGATGCGGACCGCGGCAGCGGGAAAGGCGTGCTGGAGCTCGTCCAGCAGCGGATAGTCGTCCCAACCGGGGATGTTGGGCGCCCAGACCCTGCCCCTGCGCGCATAATAGATGCCCGGAACGCAGAGGCCGATGGCGGCGATTTCGTCCTCTCCAATGAGTTTGCGGGCGGTTGCTGTGATCAGCGCGCCGACTGCGTTGCCCTCGCGCCCATCGAGCAGGGCGCTCTCCCGGTGCAGGAGCCTACCGTCCTCTGCAAAGCGGGCCGCGGCAATCTTGGTGCCGCCCAGATCAAGTCCCAGTACCTGCGTGATCATTCCTCCTCAGTGCATAACGTGGGTGACCGATGAAACAAAAATGCCAAAATCTGGACACAAATGCAAGTGAAAAAAACTTGCTTCACTCCGACACAATTGCTATATTCAATCAAGAAAACAACTTGATTCCCTGAAGAGGGATCCCGCTCCTGATGCATAACTTCTGCTTCGCCATTCCCCTTGCTCCCGCTGTTGCCGCAGCAGGGCGTTTATTCCCCCGAATTTTCGCAGCACGACCCGTTCTATCATCCTCACAAGGAGGTTCAGTCATGTTCGCGAGGCTTAACAGGGCCGTTTATTTGACGCTGACAGGGCTCATCATTGTTTTGTGCGCTCAACCCGCGCTGGCGGCCAGCGGCAAGATCGCCGGCCGGATTGTCGACAAGGCGAACGGTGAGGCGCTGCCCGGCGCCAACATCATTGTCGAGGCGCAGTGGGAGGGAGGCAAGGCGGTCTCTCTCTCCGGCCGGCTGGGAGCGACCGCCGACCTGGAGGGCTATTACGTCATCCTCAATATTCCGCCCGGTAACTATGATGTGCGCGCGACCATGGTGGGCTATATCCCGATGGTACAGCGCCAGGTGCGGGTGAATCTTGACCGCACCACCCCCCTCAATTTCGGCCTCGGGCAGACTGCGGTCGACGTAGGAGCGGTGCAGGTAGTCGCACAGCGGGAGGTGATCAAGGCCGATGTCTCCAGCACGCAGGAGATCATCACCACCCAGCGTATCGATGAGGCGCCGGTGATGCGCGTCGACGAGTTTGTCAACACTATCAAGGGCGTCGAGCTGGTCGCCAACACCGACGGCAATGGCTTGAGCATCCGCGGCGGCGCCATCCGCGAGACCGATGTCCGCATCGACGGCATCTCTTTGCGCGATCCCCGCTCGGAGAATTCCTATCTCTCGCTCAACTCAACCTCCGTAGAGGAGTTGCAGGTCCTCACCGGCGGCTTTGAGTCCAAATACGGCGGTTTCCGCTCCGGCCTGGTCAACGTGGTCACCAAGGAGGGCAATCGCGACAAATACACTTTTTCCCTCAAAGCTGACATGACCCCCTCCACGGAGCGCAAGTTTTTCGGCAACAATCCCTGGAGCGATGATTCGTGGATCTACCGCGTCTTTGCCGATACCGGCGCGACCGGCTTTGCCTGGAAGGGGACGATCGATAACAAACTGGTGCCCCCCGAGCTGCGTTTTTTCCGGGGATGGAACAACAAATATGAGGGCCGCAACAACTATGAGGCGATCGGCCTGCCCAAGAGTGCGGTCCTGACCGCGGCGCAGAAACGCGAGCTGTGGATGCTGCAGCACCCGCAGTACGAATTCGCCGGCGAGCCCGATTATTACCTGGAAGGCACTCTGACCGGACCGCTGCCGGGCGCCTGGATTCCCCTCTGGGGCGGTTTCGCCAAGCGCTCCACCTTCATGTTCGGCGGCAAGTATGAGGATACCCAGTACGCTTTCCCCATCGGCCCGCGCGACAATTATATCGACTGGAACACCCAGGCGAAAGTCACCACCATGATGACGCCCGCGATGAAATTGTCGCTCAACGGCATGTATGCCAGCGTCAATACCATCACCGCGGGTTCCGCCTCGACTTTTGGCGGGGCGCTGATCGACAACTCTTCCCGTTTCAATTTCCTCAGCTCCAACTCCGCCTCGGTGACCCAGCAGGCGGCGCTGCTGGGGGGCTCCAACGGCTTTGCGCAGATGTTCAACAAGAGCCGCCTCCAGTTCTACGACCAGCGCTATATTCTCGGCGGTGCCAAGCTGACCCACTCCATTTCGCCCCGGACCTTTTACGATCTCGAATTCCAGTTCAGCTACAATGACCATACCCTCAAGCCTTTCGCCCTGGATACCAGCCGGGCGGATGCCTGGATCTCCCTGACCGACAAGTGGCGGGTGCTCAACGCCCCGACCATGGGCACGCCCAACGGCTCCACCAACTGGTTGACCGACATCAACAACCTCTTCTGGCTCTACGGCGGTCTACAGGCCGCCGACTCTTCCTACACCTGGCTGGCCAGTTTGCGGGGCGACGTCACCACCCAGATCGGCCGCCATCACCAGGTCGAGACCGGATTCGACATCCGTTACAACTATCTCAAGGTCAATTCCGGCACCTGGGCCCAGTCCGAGCAGAGCTGGACCCCCGATACCTGGCAGTACTTCACCGCCAAACCTGTCGAAATCGGCCTCTACCTCCAGGACAAACTCGAATTCCAGGGGATGATCGCCAATGTCGGCCTTCGCGCCGAATATTTCAATCCGCAGAAACAGCCCTTCGAGGTGCGCCACCCGCTGGATGAGGATTATGCCAACCTCTACAATCTGATCTATGAATACCTGCCCGGACGTTTCGGGAGCTGGGAGCGCTGGGTCTCCTTCCGCGAGGAGCTGGATTCCCCCACCGGCTGGCCTGAGGGCGGCGATGGCGCGCAGTTCAAACTCTCGCCGCGCCTCGGCGTCTCCTTTCCCATCACCTTGGGCAGCAAATTATACTTTAATTATGGTCACTTTTATCAGCGGCCCAATATCCACTTCATTTACAACCTCGCAACCGGTCCGGGCTGGGCCAGCGTGCCTTCAGTCGACCTCGATATGGCCAGGACGGTCGCCTACGAATTCGGCTACGAGCAGCGCTTCTTGAATAGTTTCCTCTTCAACGTCACTCTCTATTACAAGGATATCAAGGGGGAGCCGCTCAGCCGCACCTACGTCGACTATTGGGAAGAGGTCAGCATCTCCCGCTACTACCCGGATTCCTACAAGGATATCCGCGGCCTCGAGGTGCGCCTGGAAAAGAACCTCGGCCACTACGTCACCTTCTGGGGCAACTATGAATACATGCTGCAGTCGCGGGGCAGCAGCGGCCTGGCCACGGTCTATGAGAACCGCCTCAAGGCGATCGACGAGCAGCGCTGGCCCAATCTCACGATCACCGAACCGCGGCCGCGCGGCAATTTCAACCTGACCCTGCACTCGCCGCGATCCTCCGAAATTCACAGCGCCCTTAAAAAGATCACCCCCGGAGAGGGCGGCATCCTCGATGGCATCACCTGGCTGCCGAGCACCCTGCTGGGGGACATTTTTGTCAATTTCTTCTTCGATTGGCGCGACGGCGGCCGCGTGATCGTCAATCCCCAGGAGGTGGAACGGCTGTGGAAGCGCATTGATGTGGTGGATTATTCCAACCTCGATCTGCGCGCCTCCAAGATGTTCCGCATCGGCGGCGTCAGCCTCGAGGGGGTCCTGACCGTCCAGAACCTCCTCAACCAGAAGCGCCTCTCGTACTGGAACATGAGCACCGCCCAGTACGACGCCTACAAGGAGTCCCTGCGCTTCCCGTTCGAGACCGGCGATCAGCACGGAGATGACCAGATGGGCGAGTGGGACAAGGAGCATATCGATATCGGCTGGTTTACTGCGCCCCTTTTCCTTAATCCCCGCCGGGCGCTGGTGGGCTTGCGGATCAATTTCTGATCAAGAACTGCGGGACGGGCGCAGAGCCCCGTCGGCCGCGCTGTCCCGCATTGAATGTATGACGACCAACCTGGCAAGGAGCAAAAGATGAGCCGCAGACGCAGATTCCTCCCCGCATGGGGGATGCTCTTACTGCTGCTGATGCTGGGCACCGGCATGGCGCAGCGCAACTATAACGGGCCGCCGATGTTCATCGATGTCAATGCGATCAACCTGGAGATGAAAAAGCTCAACGGAGAAGGCCAGTTCACCAGCCAGTACAGCTGGATGCTGACCGGCAGTGATCCGCAGAACACCGAGCTTTTTTACTGGCCGCAGGACCAGTGGCACAGCCAGATGCTCTATCAGATTTTCAATCCCGTCTGCCTCGATGACAGCGGCACGGTGGACCAGCTCGGCCAGCACAAGATCATCCCCACTCCCTTCACCAGTGTCGGCCGCAACGACTACTCCTGGGAGGTCCGCCGGCATCGTCCGCCCAATATCATGGTCGATGGTGTGCCGCTCACGCGCGAATACCGCTGGGAGACCGATCCCGAACTCTCGTCGGATATCAAGGCGGTCTGGGAGGACATCCTGCCCTTCTGGGGCATCCGCACGCGCGGTGAGATCCATGCGTTCAGCAATCCCAATCACAGTGATTACCTGATCTGGAAGCTGACCTTCAAATTTACCGGCGAGACCAAACGGCCGATCGAAAATCCCATCGACATCGATTTTTTCCCCGACCAGAAGATCAGGCTGTGGTGGCCGATCGCCTTCAGCTTTGGGCCTACCAAGGCGGGCGAGTATGAGGTGCAGCGCGGTTTTGCCTTTGAGGGTGAGGATGATCTCGACAGCTGGTTCGCCTATCCCTCCCGGCTTGCAGACGGAGCGGCGCGGGACAGCCTCAAGATCGCCTACTATTGGGATGATTCCAAGTCGGGTGCGACCGCCTACCCCAACGGCAGCACCGATCATACCGGCGACCCCGACCGCACCAACGGCCGTCTGGTCTCGCCGATGATCCCCGGTTACGCCCTGCTGCACGCGCCCAGGTCGGTCGCCGATCCGGGCGAGGATCCCTCCCAGCCCTTCAGCATGCCGCATGCCGGCATCGTCGCCGACCTCTGGGGCCGCCGCGATTTCGGCCTGCGTGACACCTACCTCGGCCTTGACAGCCGCGGCAAGTTTCCTCCCGACAATATCAGCGCCGGCTTTTCAACCTCACCGGAAAAAGGCCCGATGCGCTTCATCACCGTCGGCCCCTATGAATTGACCAAAAACGCCACCGCCGGCCGCTATGACAGCATCACAGTCGTCTACGCCATCGGCGTGGGCTCGATCTCCGGCGCCAAGGCCGATTCCATCGGCCGCGGCTGGTTCAAGGGCGATATCTCCGACAAACAGAAGCGCGACTATATGCTCACCGGGCGCGACTCCCTCGCCCGAACCCTCGACCGCGCCCTCTGGGCCTGGAACCGCAACCTGAATGTCCCCGATCCGCCGCCCGCTCCGGATCTGAGCGTGACCAGCGATGCCGACCAGAACGTCGTCGAGTGGTCCTACCCCGATGCTTCCTGGTTCAAGGATCCCGACACCGGCGTCGACGACTGGCAGGCCTGGCGCGTCTATCGCAAAAAGGGTGCAGCCTATTTTCTCGATCCGGAGGACCGCTACACCGGTGAGGCGTGGCAGATGATCGCCGAGATCACGGATCGCAATACCCAGCGCTATGTCGATACCGATGTGACCCGCGGCGTCAGCTACTATTACGCCGTCACCGCTCTGGATGACGGCAGCCAGAATACGGATGGCCTCTTCCCGGGCCAGAAACTGGAGAGCGCGCGCTACGCCAACCGCACCGGCCTGCCCGCCATCCCTTTCAAGGCAGGGCTCGCCACCACCGGCAAGGTGCTCGTCGTCCCCAACCCGGCGACGATCAACGCCGGCAGCCTGGGTTTTCCCGGTGCTGAATCGCGCATCCTCTTCGTCAATCTGCCTTACAGCTGCAAGCTCAGCGTCTTCACCGAAACCGGCGACCGGATCACCTCCTTCGACCATTTCGGCACCGACCAGGTGGTGTGGGACCAGCGTACTGATTCCAATCAGTTTATCGTCAGCGGCATCTATCTCCTCACCGTCACCGAGGCCCGGGACGTGGGGGGGAAGGAGCTGCCCGATCAGTACGTAAAATTCATCGTGGTGCGCTGAATGAATCCCGACACCGCCGACTCGTGCGCTCTGAGCCATCTAACAGCGGGAGATGTTATGAAAACCTCCATTCACCTGTTCATACTTTGTGCTCTGGCCCTGATGATCCTCAGCCCCTGCGGACACGCCGAGATCATCAAGAAGGGGCAGGTGGGCTTCCGGTTCCTGGAAAATCCGGTCTCCGCCGAGGCGATCGGTCGCGGCGGCCTGGGGCTGGTGAGCCTTCGCAACAGCAATACCCTCTTCTGGAATCCCGCCGGCCTGGGCTGGCTTGAGGGAAAATATGATTTCAACATCAACTATACCCGCGGCATCGCTGATATCAACCACAGCGCCCTGGCGGGTGCCATCCAGTTGGGCAGCTTGGGCGTGATCGGTCTCGACGCTTTGATCATGGATTACGGCGATTTTTATGGCACCCGCCGCGCCGCCAACGAGCTCGGTTTCGAGGAGACCGGGGCCTTTTCGCCCCAGTCCTACGCCATCGGTCTGGCCTTCAGCCAGCGGGTGAGCGACCGTTTTTCCTATGGCGTCCACGTCAAATACGCCCATCAGGACCTCGGCTCCGCCTGGATCGGAGTCACCGGCTCGGATGTGGATGACCCGGCGATGACCATGGAGGAAAAAAGCTACGCCCTCTCCGAGCCCGCCATCGATATCGGCGCCATCTACGATTTTCGCCTCTACAACATCCGGTTCGGGGCGGCCATGCAAAATTTTTCCCGGGAGATCAAATATGAAGAGGCCAAGTTCCCGCTTCCCTACGCGGTCAGCTTCAGCATCTCCTTCGATCCCCTCTCCATCTGGCTCGGCGACGAGAATGAGCACAAGATGACCGCCGGCTTTGAAACGCGCCACCCCCGCGATTTCAAGGAAAAAGCCAAATACGGCATCGAATACGCCTACCGGGAGCAGTTCCTGCTCCGCGCCGGTTATATGGGCAATTACGATCAGCGCGGCCTGACCCTCGGATTCGGAGTGCGCCAGCCCCTCGGCGCCTCCCGATTGCGCATCGATTACGCCTTTCAGGATTTCGGGCTCTTCAAATCGGTGCATACCTTCTCCTTCGGCATGAGCTATTAGGCGATCCTCCCGAAACGGTCCCGCCCCCGGCGGGACCGTTTCGGGTCTTGACGCCTTTCTCACCCACTCCGGCAGCAGACTTGACCCCGCTCCCTCCAGAAGCGGGGTTTTTGTTTGCACCCCGCCGGTACCGCATTGATATCAACTCATATAATAACAATATATAACGGCAATGGCAGCATGCGCCGTTTCCGGCTGGAAGACGCAGAGTGTCACGAGGCCGGGTGAATAGTGGGCTCCGTCTGCGAATTGGGCCTGATTGTTGCTTGAAGGTAGGGCGATGAGGGGGCCCTTTTCAGGTGCATCTTTTGTGGGGCAAATCTATATCTATACTTTATAAATATTTGCATCTTGCGGAGTGATCATTATGCGGCTGCGGGTCAAGGAAAAAACTGACTCATTGTATCACACCTGTTTAAAAAAGAGACTTTTGCTGCTTGGCCTCCTGCTGCTGCCGGTTCTGGCGGCCGGCCAGGCCATCAAGTTCACCGATGTCACCTCTCTGAAGAAAGTGCCTGGATGGGTGGTTAACGGCACCAGTGTTTTCGGCCATGGCGCGGTCTGGGCTGACGTTTCAGGAGATTCTCTGCCCGATCTCTACATCGCAAGTGCCGTACGCCTTGCCAACCGCAAGGTCCCGGAGACCCTGTACATCAGTCATGATGGTGCCGCCTATACCGAGGAGGATGGCGCCCGCGGCGTGACGGACAGCTATGGGCTGACCGGCTCCCACGGGGTCATCATGGCGGATTACGACAATGACGGCGATCTGGATATCTTCAACGCCACCACCGATGACCGCGTCCGCCTCTACCGCAACAAGGGGGACGGCTTTTTCGAGAATTACACTACCGGCGCGAATCTTTTGTCTACCCGGGTGACCTATGCCGGCTATGGCGAAATCGGCTACGGCACGCGCGCTCTGGTCGCCCTTGACGCCGACAACGACGGCGACATGGACCTCTACGCCACCAACTGGGGGCCGGTCGAGGACGTTAATGGGGTTCCGTGGGTGGTGCCGGCGCAGCCCAACGAGCTGTTTATCAACAACGGCAATGGCACGTTCAGCAATGTGCAGGATCGCGGCTGCACGCCCGTCAATCCCAGCAACGAGGGCACCCAGGGGGTGACTGCTGTGGATATCGATGAAGACGGGGATATGGATATCTTTGTCTGCCATCGCAATTATGCCCTGCTGGGCTACAACCCCGACGGCAGCGGCATCTTCGGCCGCGGTCCCACACCGGCCCCCAACGATCTGTTCATCAACGACGGCGGCGGCAATTTCACCGAGGCGGTTGTCCGCGAGCGCGGGCTCTATTCCGAGAGCAACGACATCAACGGCACCACTTTCGCTGATTATGACAATGACGGCGATCTCGATGCTTTTGTCCCCTATGTCGATGAAGCTCGTCCAAAAATCCGCGTTCTGCAGAATGACGGCAGCGGCTACTTCAAAAATGTCAGCACGGACGTGGTGATCGAGCAGTGGGGTTTCACGACGTTTATCTTCGATATGGATAATGACGGGGATCTCGATATCTTTGCGCCGCGTACGCGCGACAAAGGCCGTATCTACCTGAATGATGGGCAGGGCAAATATGTCCTGCAGAGCAGCACCGGGATCGAAATCGACATGGACGATCCGCGCGGCGGCTCGATCGCCGACATGGATAACGACGGCGATCTGGATATCTATTATGTCGACGCCAACAAGGATACGGTCGCGGCTTACAGCAACCGCCTGTTTCGCAACGATACACCCAGCAACAACCGCTGGCTCAAGATCTGGGGGCGCGGCCCGAAAGGCGACCTCGGCGCTTTCGGCACCAAGATCTGGCTCTTCGAGAAGGGCCACATGGATGAGATGGACCATCTGGTCGGCTACAAACAGGTGATCAACGGCTACGGTTATCTCGCCCAGGATGATATCATCCAGCATTTCGGCGTGGGCATGCGCGATTCAGTCGATCTCCGCATCCGGATGCTGGACGGGACGACGCTCAGAACCCGTCTCGGGACCAACCGCAGATTCTTTTTCAGCAAGCCGGCCTCGATCGCCGTGATCGACGGAGACAGCCAGAGCGCAACCGCGGGTTCGGCCCTCAATCAGCCTCTGCGCGTGGTGGTCCTGGATGCCGAGGGCAAGGCGGTGGC
>JAKQKF010000246.1 GCA_029560815.1 bacterium | reverse complement strand
GGAGCCGCTGCCGGCCATGGCGTCATAGACGCTGTAGTCACTCGAAACGCTGCTGCGGTCGAAGACGCCGCGAATGGTCAGGCCCGGAATGGCGGCAAACTGGCTGCGCATGGCGTTCAGGATGGTGTTCTGGGTGAAGGCGAGGATGCAGAAATCGAGGCTGTAGTCGGCGCTCTGGATGGCGCTGATGATGCGGCTCTCGGTGTTATCCGAGGGGCTCATGTACTGCTCGATCCAGCGCCCGCCGATATTGAAGCGGTGGGGAGTGTTGTCGGTTTTCCTCGCTCCGAAGCGGGAGAGCAGGGGATTGGGCAGCTCCGTCTGGCTGCCCCACATCTCGTTGAATTCGATGGTATAGGCCGCACACAGGCTCTCGTCCTGGATGAGGAGCATATTCTCGCCATTTTTGGTCGCGCCGGCGAGCGAGGCATTGCTTGAGCCTGTCCAGAGATAGTCATCGGCGCCTGAACTCTTGTCGCGATGGTCGATGATGACAAATTTATTGTGGCTGGCTGCCGTGCTGTCGTTGACTCCGTAAAGATCGTCAATGACCGGTATGCCGGCTTCCTTGAGCCAGGTGATGCGATCGTTGTTTGAAGTATTGGCGGCATCGTCGCAGATGAAGCGTACGCTCACCCCCCGGCGTTTGGCGTTGACCAGAGCCATGGCGATGTCGGCATGCGTGAATGAGTAATAATGGGCGTCGATGGAGTAGCGGGCCTGGTTGATGCGCTCGGCGATGATGGTGGAGAGGTCGGTGTTGCCCCGCGCGGTTTCCCGCCAGGCCTTGCTGGCGTCGACCGAGCGGGTGAAAAAAACCTCGATGCTGCCGCTTGAGCCTCCGGAGGCGGTCATGAAGAGCAAGGAATCGGAGATCATCGTGCCCGCCGAGTCGCTCGACCAGGCGCAGGCGCGGTAGAGGCTCGCCGGTTCAAGCCCCTCGAGGAGGACATTGTGGTCGGTGACGAGGTTTGAATCACCGGCGGTCCGTTCCCGAAAGGAAGCGCTGCCGAAGCGCACCAGGGAGGTGGCGGGACGGTCAGTTTGCCACGACAGCAGGACGGCGCGGGGATTGATTTCAGCCTCCTGCAGGGGGCGTACCAGCAGGGGGGCGCCGCGCGAGATGATATCGCTGCTGTAGCGGGGCATGATACGATACCCCCCCCTGCCGACCGGCGGCCGGGTGCTGGTGTCGACCTGCTTGAGGATGCCGATGAGGTCGAAATGGCCGTCTGGAAGCGAGGGCAGGCCGGCATCCGGATCGAGGTAGAGCTGGGCGGAGCCGGTGGCGTCGCTGATGGTGTAGAGATCACCCCCGGAACCGGTGACCGCGACATGATCGACGCGGATGAGGCGGCTTTCATTGGGTTCCGAGTTGTCCGCTTTAAAGGTGCCGGCGACCTCGGCGCAGGTCAGGAGCAGGGGCTCCGGCAGGCTCTGGCTGCCGGCCAGCAGGGTGATCTCGGTGGGTTCCTTGATATAGGTCAGTCCATAGAGATGACTGATGGGACCAGTAACCCTGATCAGATCGCCCAGCTGGACAAAGGCCAGATCCCCTCTGGTAGAAAAAAGGTGTATGCCGGCGGTGCTGTCCTGGATGACGACATCGAAGGTGGTGGGTGAAAAGAGCCCGGAGGGCACGGTCACCACACCGGAGACGGTCACCACGGTGTTGATCGTATAGGGCGAGGCCGGTCTGCCGGCGGCATCATTACGGTGCAGGTTGATGATATCGATGGAAAAAAGCGGGGT
>JAKQKF010000241.1 GCA_029560815.1 bacterium | reverse complement strand
GTTCGGCGTTTACCAGGCGGAGAGAGCCTGGCAAACGCCGAAATTACCTGAAGGGGAACTATTGATAGGCGTTTAATGGTCGCAGGTGTTGTCGCCGGTCTGGAGCGCGCCCGAGAGGTAATCAAGAGCGATTTTATCAGGATTTGCGGCCGCTGCACCGACGACCACCTCAATCTGATGATCGGCGAAGAGCATTTGAGCGCGCTGGCCCATACCTCCGGCGATGATGACCGCGGCGCCGCGCTCGGCCAGCCAGCGCGGAAGCAGTCCCGGCTCGTGAGGCGGGGGGACGACATCTTCTCTGCCGGTGATGCTCCTGGTGGCCGGATCGACGTCGATGAGGGCAAATTGTTCGCAGTGGCCGAAGTGGGCGCAAAGCTGGCCGTTGGCGATCGGAATGGCAATTTTCATTGTGGATTCTCCAAGCGTGGTTAGGATGACTTGCTCAGGTCGGCGATGGGTTTGATGATCTCCTGCATGATCTTGGCTGTGGGCGAACTGGCATAGGTATTGATGAAGGCCTTGCCTTCGTCACAAGCCAGGGCGATCTGCGGGTCGATGGGGATGGAGCCGAGGAAGGGGACCCCCATCTCTTTCGCCATGCGCGCACCACCGCCCGATCTCAGGATTTCAGTGCTCTTGCCGCAGTGGGGACAGACAAATCCGCTCATATTCTCCACGACCCCGAGGACCGGCACCTTGAGCTGACGGCAGAAGGTGATTGATTTGCGCACATCCACCGCCGCCACTTTCTGTGGGGTGGTGACGATCACCGCTCCGGTCAGTTCGCCGATAATCTGGCAGACCGAGAGCGGCTCATCCCCGGTTCCCGGAGGCGAATCGATGATCAGATAATCCAGTTGGCCCCAGGCCACGTCCTTGATGAACTGCTTGATGGCACCCATCTTCAAAGGACCGCGCCAGATGACCGCGTCATCCTGGCTCTGCAGGAAAAAGCCCAGCGACATCACTTTCATGTTGCCCACCTCGGCGGGAAAAAGCTCGCCTTCGTGGCCCTGAATGGTCTCACTCTCCAGACCGAGCATGGTCGGGATGCTTGGACCGTGGATATCCACATCGAGCAGGCCGACCTCATAGCCGGCCAGAGCCATGGCCGCGGCCAGATTGACCGCCACCGTGCTTTTGCCCACCCCACCCTTGCCGGAGAGGACGACGATCTTGTGTTTGATACGGCAGAGGCGCTCCTGAATCTGCTGCCGCTCGGCAAATTCCTGATCCCCTTCGTCGGGTTTTCGCTTCAGGGCTGAACAATCCTTGTTATCACACGTTTCGCACGAAGAGGCACTTTCTTGTTTCGATCGCTCCGCAACGCTTTTTGTATAGTCGTTGCAGGCGGCTGTGAGTGTATTGGCTGCCAGTAAAGCGCAGTGTTCCTCCTGCTTTGGCAACCCGTCCAGAGCGGCCAACAGGATTTGTTGATCGATAGCCAGAGCCTCATCGATTGTTTTGCCAATGGCCAGGGAGGTCGCCATACTGCCGCTGGCGATCGAAGCCTTGCATCCGTCGGTGGTGAAGGATGCATCAACAATTCGTTCCCCATGCACATCAAGCCAAAACTCCATGGTAGTTTTGCATGGGCCGGTGATTCGAGCGTGTCCGGTATGATAGGAAAGACGACCATGATGACGGGGGCTGTTGGCATGATCGGCCGCGACGGCCGACCAGGTTGGTTCGGACAATGCCATTTCAGTGCTCCTGCTGGTATTCGTTGCGTTACATAGTATTCGTTCGAATATACAAGCTGTTCTGCGCCGGGCTGCAACCGCCGGTATATGCTACCCATGGAACGCCTTGAGCCCCGCTGGTATTCCTCAGGTCGGCAGCAGCCGTGCGAATAACAACGTTTCTCCCACGGCGAAACCTCCCGGCCCGCAGCCGAAATCAAGAACCTTCATGCCAGTTGCGATGCCGGCCCTTTTTAATATCCCGGCAGGTGGAGTGAGCCGATCGCGCAGCCAGAACTCGATCGCCATGAGCCGAAAATTCGGGTTGCTTTGCATAGCTATTTCAGTTGCTCCCAAACCGCGCGGATATCATCCGCCGCCGGTGTATCCGTTTCAACGATGCTTTTTTCCTGCATCATCGCCCGGGTGACGCCGGAATCGTAGCGGATGCGGCCGACAATTTGCGCACCGCTCAGACGGGCCTTGCTCTCGATGCGTTCGGTCATCTCCGGGTTCAGGTCCCATTTGTTGACGCAGACCGCCGCGGGAAGATCGAAGTGGCGCGCCAATCCCAGTACGCGGCCGAGGTCGTGTTCACCGGACAGCGTGGGTTCGGTCACCGCCAGCACCTGACTGGCACCGGTCACTGAGGCGATAACCGGGCAGCCGATGCCCGGCGGGCCATCGGTGATGATCAGCCCAATGCCTTCTTTTTCAGCGAGCTCGCGCGCCTGCTTGCGCACCAGAGAGACGAGTTTGCCTGAATTCTCGGCCGCAACGCCGAGACGGGCATGGACCATGGGACCAATGCGCGTATCCGAGATCATCCATTCGCCGCACAGCCGCTCCGGAAAATCAATGGCCCCGGTCGGGCAGAAATGAACACAGAGGCCGCAGCCCTCGCAGGCGGCGGGATCGATCGTAAAGAGCGCATGACCGGTGGCGCCTCCCCGCATCTGCACCGCGTCAAAACGGCAGTAGGCCAGACAAAGACCGCAGCCGATGCAGTCGGCCGGCCTGATGATCGCCTCATGACCGCTGTAAAAGGGCTGCTTCTCACGGTTGCGGGGTGGAAAGAGAAGGTGCAGGTCGGCCGCGTCCACATCACAATCGGCCATGATGACACGTCCGGCGAGAACCGCCAGGGAGGCGGTGAGGCTGGTTTTGCCTGTGCCCCCTTTACCACTGATGATTACCAGCTCCCGGATCATGACCGCCTCCCCGCCGCATGGAGGACGGCCAGCTTCTCGAGACGCTCCTTGAGAACGCTGATGCTCTGACGAAACTCGGGCACAGCTTCACAAGCCAACTGCCCGCGCGAATAGGCTTCGGCGATACGCCGGTCATCAGCGATCTCGAGCAGGATGTCGATTTTTTCACGGCGGCAGTACTCCTGAACGCGCTCGTCGCCGATGCCCACCCGGTTGATCACCACTCCGAAAGCGAGCCCCAAACTGCGCACCATCTCCACAGCCAGCGCAAGATCGTGCAGGCCGAAGGGGGTGGGTTCGGTCACCAGGATGACATAGCCTGCGCCGCGTACTGAGGTGACCACCGGGCAGGAGGTGCCGGGAGGAGCATCAATGAGGACCGGTAACGCCGGGTCAACTCGCTTCTTGACTGCGCGGATCAGCGGCGGCACCGAAGTGACGCCCACATCGATAAGACCCTGGATCAGCTGGATGCTCCCTGTGCGGCTGCGCCGGATGATGCCGATGCGCTGCTCTTTCTCCTTGATCGCCTTTTGCGGACAGACCATCATGCAGCCGCCGCAGCTGTGACACATTTCCGGAAAGACCAGCGCCACCTTTTTAGGGACAATAATGGCGTTGAATTCACACAGATCACTGCAAGCACGGCAGCCGTCGCAGAGGTTTTCGTCCACGACCGGTATGGGAACTGTGATGATCTCCTCATCCACCTCCCCGGTGGGCAGAAAGAGATGGAGGTTGGGCTCCTCAACATCACAATCGAGCAACTGCAGCGGCCCGGTGTAGAGCTGCGCAAGATTGACGGCGACGGTGGTTTTCCCGGTTCCTCCTTTGCCTGAAGCAATGGCGATGATCATATAGCGGCCTCTGTCAACTCCAGTGCCCTTCCACGTTGGCTTCGTCCGCAAGCTTTAGTTCCCCGGCCTTGTACGCGGCCAGGGCCTCTTTTACCGTCGCCAGGGTCGTATTATAGACCGCCACACCGGCTGCCGAGAGGACCTTGAAAGCCTTGGGCCCGCAGTGTCCGGTCACCAGGGCATCCGCACCTGCACGCAGAAGGGTCTCAGCGGCCTGGATGCCGGCACCTTGCGCTGCGCTCAGATTCTGTTCGTTGCTGATGAGTTCAATATTTCCACTGTCCATGCTGTAAAGCAGGAAACGGGGAGCGCGGCCGAAACGGGGATCGAGCGGCGCATCGAGATTCTCTCCCGATGTGGTGAAGGCGATTTTCAAAGCAGTTCTCCTTTTTTAACGCGAATTTGGGTACTTGATGATCCCGTCTGCAGGACAGCATTCATCCAGCGTTACAGAATGTTCTCGGGAATGCAAGCCCTGCAGACAGTACCGATTCAGTTTTATCCCGGATTCTTACTCTTTTTCAGATGACCCTTCGAGGGTATTCAGCCGCTGGCGGATGGCATCAAGCTCTGCCTGCAAAGCCTCCGCCTCGTCCTGCAGAACACGCTTTTCACTTTCTGCATCCGGCATGGGGGGCGCTGCAGTGGGATAACCGGAACGCGCCCAGCCGGGCTGACCGGTGGCGTAGAACATGTTGCGCCAACCCCTCCCGCCACCGCCTCGGCACCAAAAACCTCGGCCGCGGCCGAATCCTGCGCCCCAACCTGCATAGCCGCCACCGGCCGTGTAACCCGGCGCCTGGTAGCCGCTGCAAAAGCCGAATCCTCGGCCCGTTCTGGGCCCCCTGCCCAGGGGTCCTGTACGATCTCCACCTGGCATAATGTTGCCTCCTTCTGATAATCTATGCGCGCGTCATCATGGCGCCGCACTTGGGGCATTCTGTTTGTGTGCACGGCACGCCGCGCACATGCTCCTGACGATGACCACAGGCCGGACAGACGCATTCTCCGGCGGGGCCGGAGGCGGTCTGGCCTCCCATCCGCCCGCGTCCGCCCATCCCTTTGCTGCCGCCGCCCTGACCTCCACCTGCACCTCTGCCACCGCCCTGGCCGCCGCCAGCGCCCTTACCACCACCTCTGCCAAACATAAGCGCCTCCTCTCGAAAAGTATGCATGGGATGACCACAGCGGCGATTTCCCCATCCGCAGCCGGGCATGGCGAAAGTGCCGCGCAGGAGCAGTTTGCCCTGCATCCAGGCTTCGATCACCTCGCGCAACGCGCCGGCGACAAAGGGAATCACCTCAATGCCATAGGCTGTCACCATCGCCTGCAAAGGCTGCGAAATGGCGCCGCAAATCAGCACATTTACTTTCAGATCGACCAGCGTAAGGGCGAGTTGCGCTGCGCTCTCGCCGTGCAAGGGCGCCTCACTCTCCCGAATGATCTGCTCTCCCTCCCGCTCGACCAGATAGAGGTGCCGGGTGACATCAAAGACCGGTGCGATGCGGCCGTTCCACGTGGCGAATGCGGCGATCATGAGCCTCCTGCATTGTGATTCATGACCATGCTAATACAATAATCGTACCAGTTCGGGCGTTCAGATAAAATAAATATAATATCAATTAAATCAATGAGAAAAGGG
>JAKQKF010000239.1 GCA_029560815.1 bacterium | reverse complement strand
CCGCCATCTCGCCGTTGATCCAGATATAGAAGGCGGACTTGACCGCGCCGAAGTGGATAAAGACCTCGCGGCCGGCCCATGCTTCCGGAACGGTGAAGGTGCGCAGGTAGGAGCCGACCGGATTGAGGTCGTGCGGGACCTTCGGGGGTTTGGGATCTTTGGTCCATTCATAGGGGATATTGACATAGATGGGCTGGCCATAACCCTGCAGCTCCCAGTTGGAAGGAACCTGGATCTCCTTCCAGCTGCTGGCGTCGAACCCGGGCTTGTAGAAATCGAGGGGCCGGTCGGCGGGTTTGCTCACCCAGTTGAATTTCCAGGGACCGTTGAGGCTCTGGATCCAGGGTGAAGCCATGCGCTCGTTGGTGATGGCGGCGGCCATTTCGCTGTGGGGCGCATAGGTGGCGTGAGGGGCCTCCTTGTTGATGCCGAAAACGGCAGGATTCTCCCAATCAGGCAGCTGTGACCAGGCCTGATCCAGGCCGGCGAATAAACAGAGCAGGGAGCAGCAGAGCAGGAACTTGTTCATCTTGACCTCGTTTTCATTATATGATGGGCCGCGGACCTCTGCCGGTCCCGCGGCCTCTAAAGGTATGGTTTTTCTTTTGAAAAGAAAATCATTTTTTTTATGGCGGTAATGGTGAAAATCCCCTATATTCTGGGAGATTTACCCCGGGGGGCCACTTTAAATCGATGGAAAGGAAGTTCATGACTGCTCCCCTCTCCTCCTCCCGGTATGATCTGAAATCGGTGCGGCTTCCCTATCTCTCCGGCCTGCCGCTCCGGATCATGGTTTGGATAATTGAAAGCCCCCTCGGCAGGCTGCTCATCCCCCAGCTCTTCAAATCAGCCGGCATCACCTGGCTGCGCAAGCAGAGCTTTGCCGAAGCTCCCCTCTATACTCCCCTCTACCGCAGCGGTCGGGCCGCCGCTACCCGGCAAGAGGGCATGCCTGCGCTCCCGCCTGAGCCCGCCCCCGGTTTTAATTTCAGCAGCACGGCTGACTATGCTCGTGCCTATCGTGAGGGGTTGACTGATCCCGAACAGACCGCCTCCCGCATTCTCGACCTTATCGATGCCAGTGATCGCGGCCAAGAGCCCCTGCGGGCGATCACGGCCAGCTATACCGAAGAGCTTTTGCGCCAGGCACAGGAGTCGGCCCAACGCTTGCGCGAAGGCCGGCCGCGCTCCATTTTCGAGGGGGTGCCCGTGGCGGTCAAGGAGGAGCTGGATGTCGTCCCCTACCCCACCACAGTCGGCACCGCCTTTCTCGGGCGCGAAGCGGCTGTGCGGGATGCGACAGTGGTGGCGCGCATGCGCGCCGCGGGGGCGCTGATCATCGGCAAGGCCAACATGCACGAAATCGGCATCGGCGTGACCGGGCTCAACCCCATCCACGGCACCCCGCGCAATCCCTACGCCCCCGGTCATTACACCGGTGGCAGCTCGAGTGGTCCGGCCGCCGCGGTGGC
>JAKQKF010000210.1 GCA_029560815.1 bacterium | reverse complement strand
TCCTTTTGGACGAGTCATCGACCTGGAAGAAGCGGTTGAAAATATTGGCCTGGTCCTCTTCCGGGATGCCGATCCCGCTGTCGATGATCGAGATCACGGCTGTTTGAGCGGCGGATGGGTGTTCAGAAGCCGGGGGCTGTTCGCAGCGCAGCTCCACCGCAATCCGTCCGCCGGCAGGCGTGAATTTAAAGGCGTTGCTGAGCAGATTGTTGATTATTTTTTCGAACTTGTCCCGGTCGAGCCGAGCCGCCAGCGAGTCCCTGTCCGGGCGGAAGATCAGTTCGATCTCTTTTTGCGCGGCCAAAGGTTTAAAGCTGTCGGCGATGCCCATCAGCAAATGAACCAGGTCATGCTGCTCCAAAAGCAGCGGTATCGTCGCCGCTTCGAGCTGCGAGAGCTCGAGCAGTTGATCGATCAACCGCTGCAGTTTCCCTGCGTTCCGGTAAAGCATGCGGTAATATTCGGCCCGGTTCTTCCTGATCTTGCCGTTGATGAGCTGCTCCAGCGGGCCTTTCATCAAGGTCAATGGCGTGCGGAACTCATGGGAGAGATTGGCAAAAAACCGTGATTTCATATTTTCAACTTCGCGCAGATGGGCGAACTCGAGCTCCTGCATCCTGAGCATCGCCTGGGTTTTAGTGCGATGGGCCTGAAACCGGACCAGGCCGTAGGTGCTGCCGGCGAAGATCAGCAGATAGAGGAGGATGGCCCAGCCGGTCTGCCACCACGGCGGCGTGATGGTCACCCTGATTCCGGTCACCTGATCATTCCAGACCCCGTCGCTGTTCGTCGCCCTGGCTTTGAAGGTATACCGCCCCGGATTCAGATTGGTATAGGTGACATAGCGCCTGGCTCCTCCGTCGACCCAGCCGGCATCGAACCCTTCCATCATGTAGGCGTATTCGATCGCGGCGGGAGCGTTGTAATCCAGGGCCGCGAGCTGGAACGAAAAGACGTTCTGCCGGTGCGAGAGGGTGATTTCTTTTGCATAGAGACTGCTTTTCTGTCCGTTCAAAGCGGGATCATCGGCTGCCACCGGAGTATTGAAAATATGAAAATCGGCCAGGACAACCGGCGGCCGGTAGAGAGAGCGGGTGATCGTGCGCGGATCAAAACAGTTCAAGCCGCTTGTGCTCCCCATCAGCATCATTCCGCCACCGGCATTCAGTGCTGAGGAGGAATTGAAATCGACGCCGAGGAGGCCGTCGGACTCGTCATAGTTGATGACCTCGCCGTCCTCTGTATTGAAGGAAGAGATGCCGGCCGCTGTGCCGAGCCAGAGGTTGCCGTTATCATCCTCGAGGATGGTTTTAATCGAATTGTTCGCCAGGCCGTCTGCCGTGGTGCAGGAGGAGATGATAGTGGCCTGCGCGACTGGCAGGTCAGCGCCGCCGTCCTGCACGACCAGCTTGTTCAATCCGCCGCTGGTCCCGATCCACAAAACCGTTTCATCCGCCGGCAGGCTCTTTTTCCCGCGTTTTCCTTCGCAGATCGCATAGATGCTGTTGCTGTTGAGCGCTCCGCTGCTCACGCCCCCGGCGATTTCCTGCTCGTCCGCTCTCCCCTCTCCGGCGAACCAGTGGGAAAAGCTTCCACCGTTCTCTTCAGAGAACAGGTTCAGCCCGCCGCCATTGGTCCCGATCCAGAGCCGATCTCTGCTGTCCTGGAAGAGGACCCAGACATCGTTGTGACTCAGGCTGCGGGGATCATCCGGATCGTGCAGCCAGAGTCGATAGGCCCCCGTGACCGGATCCAGGCGCGCCAGTCCGAGCCCCCAGTAGCCGATCCACAGATTATTCTGCTGATCGTACCAGAGGGCTTTATTATACTGGATCGCCGGGATGGTGATTTTTTTATCGTGAGCCTGAACGGAGCGCGGCCGGCTGGTTTTCAGGTCGAGGCGGAACAATCCCGAGCCGTAGGTTCCGATCCACAGCTCCTGCCCGCCGCCGGAGGCCAGGGACCAGATGTTGAGCCCGGTGGATCCGGAATCTCTTTTTATTTCCCGGCTGCTGTTTGACGGATGCGCGCTAAAGGCATCGGTGTAGTAGAGTCCTTCCTCGGTGCCGAACCAGATCCGGCCCTCCCCGGTCCTGGCCATCGCCGTGACATTTTTCGCCAACCCCTGCGTATTGATAAAAGGGGCTTCCCGTGAGAGCGTGTTGTTGAATTTCTGGCTCCTGGAGGGGAAAAAACAGAGGCCGTTTTCCGTGGCCACCCACAGCACGCCGGACCGGTCCCTGATCATGCCGTTGATGTGGCTGTGGGCCAGACTGTGGGGATCATCATCGTCCGGGACGAATCGGTCGAAACTCCCCATTTCCCTGTTGAAGCGGATGAGACCGGCGAACGAATCGATCCACAGGATGCTCTCGCCTGCGTTCATCTCCTCGATCACCGAACCGGCTGAGGCGCCGAACTGCAGATCATCCGGATTGGGAATGTGAATTTTCGAAAACGCCCCGGTGCCGGCATGGTATCTGGTCAAGCCATCGGCCGTTCCTATCCAGATGAGACCCGGATCATGTTCTGAACGCGTCAGATTCCAGACAATATCATCGCTCAGGGCGCCGGGATCCTCCTTTTGGGCGTAAAAGCGGGTGATTTTCTCGCTGCCGTCCCGGGAGCCGGAGGGCAGCCGGTTCAATCCGTGGTAGGTGCCGATCCAGATGTTCCCCTGCGGATCCGCGACGATCGAGGTGACATAATCGCTGCTGAGCGAGGCCGGATCCCCGGGGATGAAATGCCAGTGCGCCATCTGCCCGCTGACGGGATCAAGGCGGTAGAGGCCGTCTCTGTAGGTCCCTATCCAGACGGCGTTTTCGTTCTCTTCGTAAATGGCGGTGATCGCATTTTCCTTGATGGCGCCGGTTTTCAGGTCCCACTTGCTGAAGCGGTCGGCCGCTGGATCATACCGTTGCACGGCGCCGCTTTTAGTGCCGATCCAGATCCTGCCGGCGCGATCTTCCGCCAGGGTTGAGACGGAGTTGTCGGCCAGCGAGTTTTCATTCCCGGGGATGGTGCGGAAAATGCGCATGTCATAGCCGTCGAAGCGGTTCAGCCCGTCATCGGTGGCGAACCACAGCAGTCCCAGCCGGTCCTGCAGCAGATCGTTGATGTTGTTGCTGGTCAGCCCGTCGGCGGTGGTGATGCGGTTGAAGCGGATGGAGGGAGCGGGGCGGTTACGGGTGTTCCCCTGGGCGGTACCTGCAGCCAGGACGAGGATGGCCCAGATCATGAGCAGCGCGCTGAGGATTAACCGGTTAGAAACTCTGTCTGTTGCGATGCCGCCCATGAGCCACCCCTGCATGAGCACTGTTGTCCTGGTCGTGTGCCGGGATGCGTCCTGTCACACAGAAATAGAGATCGGATGGGAGAGGGCAAATTCATTTTCAGGCGGCCGGACTGCAGCCGGCACGCGTTCCGCTCCCCGCCTGCTGGTAAATTAGCCAGGCGGTAAGTGAAAATCAAGTACTATCTCGCCATATTTTTTAATCCGTTCCAGCTCGCGATATACTCCAGACTCTCGTCCACTCCCGGAAGCTCCTCCGCACTCACTTCCCACCTACCCTTCAGCCCAAGTTCTTCGGCCGTCAATTGAAAGTGACACATGGCGATACCGAGGTCGACGCGCGGGAGATCGGCGATGGTGAAAGGGATCAATGAAGTCCGGCCGGACTTGTAGCCGGGTTTGCGCTGCAAATAAAAATGACAGCTTTCGCCTTTCAGCACAACCCGCCAGGGCTGGCCGTTGCTGGCCGAGGGCGCCAGGCGCAGCATGGTGAGAGGAATTTCGAAAGCGCCCGCCTCGGCCGCGTGCAGGGGCGTCTCGAAACCGCCCTGTAAAAAGAGGCTCTCCCACGGCTTGCGCGAATCGGCCTTGATCTGGCTCCGCATCATCCGGCGCAGGCGG
>JAKQKF010000183.1 GCA_029560815.1 bacterium | reverse complement strand
ATGCTCTTGAATGCCATCGTTCCTCCTGATCGTGTTAGACTTGGAGGAAAATAGCAATAAAAATAATGAAGAAAAACAGGCGGGGAATTATAGTGGACCTGAGGCCGGAAAAGTGGGGAATTATAATGATCCTCTAAAGCTTAAAAATGGGGAATTATAATGGCCCTACTTTTCAAAAAATGGGGAATTATGGTGGCCCTATACTGGGGAATTATGATGACCCTGCGTGCTTAAAAGTGGGGAATTAACGTGGCCCTCGACACCCGATTCGACGCCGCCGGCTGGCGGGAGATCGAGGCGGCCATCGGCGCGGGTTTCTCCACCTTCAAGTTCTATACCACCTACCGCGAAGCCGGGCTCCATTCCACCTACGCGGAGCTGGAGGAGCGCATCGGCCGGTTGCACAGCCTCGGTGGCCGCGTCCTCGTCCACTGCGAAGACGACGCCATCCTGCAGAGGGCGCGGCAGGGGGAGATGGCAGCGGACAAGAACTCCAGCCGGCCGGAGAGCGCGTGCGCTGCTGTGGACTGGCGCGATCCGCGCAGCCACGCCCGGGTCCGCCCGGCCGAGGCGGAGGTGACCGCCATCCGCCGTCTGATCGAGATCGCCCGGCGCACCGGGGCGCAGATCCATATCGTTCACGTCTCGACCCCGGAAGGGGCGGAGGAGGTCAGGCAGGCCGGGGAGGCCCGGATCACCTGCGAAACCTGCCCGCACTATCTTTTCCTGGACGAAAGCTGGCTGGGGCAGCCGGATGGCCGGCGCTGGATCTGTGCGCCCCCGCTGCGTCCGGAGGAGTCGAGGCGGAGAGTGGCGGAGATGGTCCGCGCCGGCGGAGTCGACTGCCTGGCCACCGACCACTGCGCTTTCACCCGGGCGGACAAGGAGTCAGGGGGTGGCGATATCCGCCACACCCCGGGCGGCGTGGCCGGCATCGGCGCCCTGGTCCCCCTGGCTTTCCGACTCTATGAAGAGGAGGAGAGCGGCACGGCCCTGATCCACATCGGCCGGCTGCTCGCAACGGGGCCGGCGAGAATCATCGGGCACTATCCGCGCAAGGGGAGCCTGCAAACGGGCGCCGACGCCGATCTGGTTGTGCTCCAAACCGGCGGCCCGGAGCGATCCATCCGCTCGAGCCTTGCCGATGCCTATGAAACCTATCCCGGCATGAAGACGACGCTGGCGATCAGGGCGCTCTTTCTGCGCGGCAGGCTGGTTGTGGAGAACGGGGAGGTCCTGGAGCCGGATACTCCCGGAGGAAAATGGCTATGTCAGAAATGAGGGAAAAGGGCTGGCGCAACGACGGCTATGCCAAGGTGACCGGCAAAGCCAAGTTCACCGGCGACCTTAAATTCGCCGGCATGCTCCATGCCGTGCCGGTCTATGCCGATCACGTTCATGCCGTGTTGAGCGGCATCGACACGGCGGAGGCGGAAAGGAGCCCCGGAGTGGTGCGGGTGCTGACCCACCGGGATGTGCCGGGAGCGAACCGCTTCGGCCAGATCATCCGGGATTTCCGCATCTTCGCCGACGACCGCATCCGCTACCATGGGGATGTGGTCGCGGTGGTCGTGGCCGAAACCCGGGACGAGGCCCTGAAAGGCGCGGCCCTGGTGCGGGTCGAGACCTCCCCCCTGCCGGTCCTGCTCGATCCCGAGGAGGCGATGCAGCCGGAGGCGCCCCTGATCCATGAAAACCACGGCAGCAACATTATCAATACCCATCGCGTCCGCCGCGGGGATATGAACCGCGGATTTGCCGAGGCCGATCTGGTGCTCGAAAAAACCTTCAGCACCCAGTTCATCGAGCATGCCTACATGGAGCCCGAGGTGGCGATCGCGCTCCCCCGCCCCGACGGCACCATCGAAGTCCGCGGCAGCATGCAGCATCCCTTCAGCACGCGCCGCTTCGTCGCGGCCTGCCTCGGCCTCCCCCTTGCGGACGTCGAGATCATTGGCACCCCGCTCGGCGGCGGCTTTGGCGGCAAGGACGACACTGCGGCGATCGTCTGCGCCCGCACCGCCCTGGCGGCCCGGCTGCTCAACCGGCCGGTCAAGATGGCCTATTCGCGGGAATGGTCGATCCGCGAGAGCTACAAACGCCATCCCTACAAGGTCTACTACAAGATGGGGCTGACCCGGGAGGGGCGGATCACGGCAGTCGACTGCCGCATCATCGCCGACGGCGGGGCCTACTGCTCGGTGACCCCCTGGGTGACCTGGCGCTCGACGGTGCAGTGCTGCGGCCCCTACATAGTCGAGAATGTCCACTGCGACACCTTTGGCGTCTATACCAACAATGTTGTCACCGGAGCGATGCGGGGATTCGGCTCGCCGCAGATGAATTTCGTCATCGAATCGATGATCGAGGAGGCGGCGGAAAAGCTGGGCCTCTCCGGGATCGCGCTGCGCCGCATGAACATGGTGCGCCAGGGCAGCGTCACCATCACCGGCCAGAAGCTGGAGGGGCACACGGTCTCGATGGAGCAGGTGCTGGACAAGGTTCTGAAAGAGATCGATTACGAGAACAAGCTGGCGCGCTGCAGCCATGGTAGAGGTGATGAAGAGGAGCTCTACGGCATCGGGCTGGCGATGAGCTATCGCGGGGTCAGCCTCGGGGCCGAGGGGGTCGATTTCTGCGCCGCCATCGTCAACGTCCAGGCGGACGGATCGGTCCTGCTCGAAGCCGGCGTGCACGAGAACGGTCAGGGGGCGGAGGCGGCGATGGCGCTGATCCTGGCGCAGGAGCTGGGGATCGGCCTGGAGAAGATCCGCTACCGGCGCTCCTCCACTTCGGTCATCCCTGACAGCGGCACCACCGTCGCCTCGCGCGGCACCATCATGGGCGGCGGCGCCGTCACCCTGGCGGCGCGGGAGGTGAAAATGAAAATCGCCGGTTCGGCAGCTGCCGAGCTGGGCTGCGCGGCCGAGGTGATCCGCTTCGCCGAAAACCAGCTGTTCGGGCCGGATGGCCGCTCCCTCCTGTTCGCGGAGGCCGCCAGAAAGATGTTCCTGCAGCAGAAATTCCCCTACGCCCTCGGCGTCTATTGCGCCCCCCGGGTGACCTGGAACGAGGAGAACGGCCAGGGCAACGCCTATTTCACCTGGGTCTACGGCTGTCAGGCGGTGGAGCTGATGGTGAACCGCAAGACCGG
>JAKQKF010000177.1 GCA_029560815.1 bacterium | reverse complement strand
ACCTTTTTCCCGCAGCTGCTCGGTCAGGGCGGTGATCATAGCAGGGGGACCGCAGAGGAAGTAGGTGGTTCCGGCCGGATCGGGTAGATAGGCGGCTGCAAGCTCCGCGCTCAGCCAGCGCCGCTCGCCCGGCCAGGGATCGTCCGGCGCCAGATTGTTCATGGTGGGTATATAGGTGAACTTCTCTTCAGTCTGCGCCAGTCCGGTGAAGAGTTCGTGCCAGGCGCTGCTCTCCGGGTCGGAATTGCCGTAAAAGAGACAGGTGGGGGCGCTGAGGCCGGCCTGCACGCCGTGCAACAGCATGCTCCGGAAGGGAGTGATGCCGATCCCCCCGGCGATATAGGCTGCGCTCTTGACTTCCGGATCATAGACGAACTGACCGTTCGGCCCGAGATATTCAAACATACTCCCTGGCGCCAGCTGCCGCAGGCTATGCTTGTAGCCGCTCTCGCTTAACCGGGTCGCAAAGCGCAGCTCGGGCTCGTGCGGCGCGGAGGCGATGGTAAAAGTGCGGCGCGGCCCCTTCGGATCCGGCAAGAGCAGCTCCGGCACCTTGAGATTGAGGTTCTGCCCCGCCAGAAACTCAAACCCCGCCGGCTTCCGGAAGATCACTTCAATGGTGCCGCGGGCAATTTCCTTCACACTGGTCAGTTCAAGCATGCTATTCATAAGACCTCGAATTAATCTCAGCGTCTGCGCTTTTTGCGTTTTTCGAATGGCGAACGGCCCGGAGATTTAACCTCCACCTTCTTCTTTCTCTCTTCGCGCTCCGACACTAAAACAAAGTCGATCAACCTTTCATTCCGGTCCACGCGCGTGATCCGCACCCGCACCTTGTCGCCGAGGGCGTAAACACGCCCGCCCCGCTGCCCGACCAGCCGGTAGCCGGAGGGCTCGTAGATATAGTAATCATCCTCGAGCCCGGAGATATGGACCAGCCCGTCAACCAGAAATTCAGGCAGGGTAATGAAGATGCCGAAGGGGACGATGCGGCTGATAAAACCATCATGTTCACTGCCGAGATGCCCCTCCATGAATTCGATCTGCTTGAGCTTGATCGAGGCGCGTTCAGCCTCCGCAGCGCGCACCTCGTTCTCGCTGGCTTGCTTGCACTGTTCCGCCAGCCGACCCGTCAGCGGTTCCATCTCCGCCGCCGATCGCCCGGCACTGTAGCCCTTGAGCAGGCGATGAACCATCAGATCCGGATAGCGGCGAATGGGCGATGTGAAATGGGTATAATGGCTGTAGGCGAGGCCGAAGTGGCCGAGATTCTCCATGCTGTAGCGGGCCTTCATCATTGTGCGCAGCAGCGCATCCTGAAGTACGACGTTTGCAGGATGGCGGCGGATCGCCCCTGCCAGCTTCTGGAAATAGTGGGGAGTGATCTTTTTCGGCAGCTCCTGCACGATGCCGAACAGACCCAAAAGTTCGAGCAGCCCCACCACCTCCTCGCGTTCCGGTTTTTCGTGAATGCGATAGACAAACGGCGGCGCCTCCGGCAGTCTGGCCGCCAGCTCTACTCCCGCGTGACGGGCCACCGTCTCGTTGGCTATGAGCATGAACTCCTCGATCAGACGATGACTCTGCAACCGCTCGCGCCGCTTGAGCGCAGCCGGATGGCCCCGCTCATCGAGAATGACCTGCACTTCGTTGCTCTCGAAATCGATGCCGCCGCGAGCCTCACGGCGGCGGATGAACAATTCTGCCAGCGCCCACATCTTCCGCAGCTGGTCCGAAATTTCATCTCCTCCACTCCCCCCGATCATCGCCTGCGCCTGCTCATAACTCAGCCGTCTGCGGCTGCGGATGATGCTCTCATGAAAGCTGTACTCCATCAGGGCACCTTCCCGGGAAAGCTCCATCAGGACCGAATAGCAAAGTTTCTCTTCGCCTTCAACAAGGCTGCACAGCCCGTTGGAAAGATGCTCCGGCAGCATGGGGATGACCCGGTCCACCAGATAGACCGAGGTCCCGCGCGCCTCCGCCTCCTGATCAATCGCCCCGCCCGGCACAACATAATGGCTCACATCGGCGATGTGGACACCCAGCTCGAGATGACCGTTATCAAGCGTGCGCAGCGAGACCGCGTCGTCGAAATCCTTGGCATCAACCGGATCGATCGTAAAGATCAACCAGTCCCGGCAGTCGAGACGCCGCCCGTACTCCTGTTGCGGAATCGCCGGCCTCAATTTGGCCGCCTCGGCTTCGACCTCCGGCTCAAAGTCTGCTGCCAGACTGAAACCGTGAATGATGGAAAGAACATCCACACCGGGTTCGTCGGCAAAACCGAGCACTTTAGTGATGTGGCCCTCGGGATTGTGCTGGGGGGAGGGCCAGCGGTCGATAACAACGACCACCTTTTGCCCATCCTCAACACCCGACTCCTCGGGCTCCGGAATGATGATATCGGTCTGGATCTTGATGTCGTCCGGCACCACATAGCTGTACTTGCGCCCCCAGCGGAAAGTGCCGACAATGCGGTCACGTCCGCGCTCGACGATCTCGATCACCTGCCCCTCAGGGCGCTCCCCCTGCCGGTTCGCGTAAAGCCTCACCCGCACCCGGTCCTTGTGCAGCGCTGAACCCATCTGCTTCGAGCTGACAAAGATATCATCACGCCCGTCATCGCGCGTGACAAATCCATACCCCTGCGAATTGACCCGCAGAATCCCGGTCACCACCGGCGACTGGCTGGCTGAACCGAACCGGTTGCTGCGCAGCTTGAGGATGGTCCCCTCCTGCACAAGCCGGCGCAGGGTTTTGCGCAGCTCCACGTACTCCTCCTTGCCGACTCCCACCTGGCGGGCCAGCTCCCTGGCCGTGTAGCTCTTTTGCGGCTCACGCGCGAACAGGGCCGTCACTTCGGCGCCGAGATCTCTTCCTGCGGATGGCTTGGCCATATCAACCTCTCTGATTCAATTTTTTTCCAGGGCCCGGAAACGCAACGGCCCGAAGTAGATTCGGGCCGCTGATGATTCCATATTAGTTTCCGTCAAATGGACAACTCGTCCGGATTATAGACGATGGCGGGATATTTGTCCATTTCCCTGCGAAATATCGCAATGATCTCCGCCAGCCGTTCCCGGCTCTTGGCTTCGAAACGCAGCACCAGCACCGGCTGGGTGTTGGAGGCGCGGATCAATCCCCAGCCGTCGCCGAAGAGGACCCGGGCCCCGTCGATGGTGATGGTCTCATGATTCGCGCTGAAGCTCCTGACCATGTTCTCGATGACGGCAAATTTTTCCTGATCGGGACAATCAACGCGGATCTCCGGGGTGGAGACAAACGCCGGCAGCTGATCAACCAGTGCCGAAAAGGCGCCTTCGCTCTTCGCCAGAATGCGCATGATGCGGCCGGAGGCGTAAAGGCCATCATCAAAACCGAAAAATTCATCGGCGAAGAACATATGGCCGGACATCTCGCCGGCGAAGGGAGCGTGGAGCTCCTTCATCCTGGCCTTGAGCAGCGAGTGGCCGGTCTTGTACATCATCGCCACCCCGCCGAGCCGGCCAATCTCCTCGGGCAGCATCTGCGAACACTTGACATCGAAGATGATCGTGCTGCCGGGATGATTGGCCAACACCTCACGACTGAGCAGGGCCATCAGGGCATCGGCGTAGACCAGGTGCCCGCGGTCATCGACAATGCCGACCCGATCGGCATCCCCGTCGTAACCGATGCCCAGATCCGCCTTTTCCGCCAGAACCAGCTGACGCAGGTCCTGCATGTATTTAGGCACGGTGGGGTCGGGCAAATGGTTGGGAAAATGGCCGTCCGGATCGCAGTAGAGCGGTACTACCTCATGACCCAGGCTGCTCCACAACTCCGGCGCGATGGGGCCGGCAGTGCCGTTGCCGGCATCGATAACCACCTTGAGCTTGCGCGCAAAAGAAAATTTGGAGCGCATCATCTCCATATACTCGGGAATGATGCTCTTCTCCGTGACATGGCCGCTGCTCGTTCGCACATAGCTGTTCCGGAGGATGATCTGCTTCAGCTCCTGGATGGCCTCGCCGTAAAGAGAGGCCAGCCCCTCGCACATCTTGAAGCCGTTGTACTCGATGGGATTATGGCTGCCGGTGATCATCACACCGCCATCGGTCTTGTGGTGGAGGATGGAATAATAGAGGACAGGCGTCATCACCTCGCCGACCATGTAGACATCCAAACCGGTGGTGATAACTCCGTCGATGAAAAGTTTGGCAAGATGGGGCGAAGTCAGACGCACATCATGTCCGATGGCGACCAGCTTGTGACCCCGCTTGCTCATCCAGGTGCCATAAGCCCGGCCGAGGTTGTAAGCTACATCATTGGTCAGATCCGTTTTGACAATGCCGCGAATGTCATACTCGCGGAAAATCCCTTCATTCATGATCGCCTCCCGGGGAGAAGAGATGGACGAGTCGTTCCCTGCCGGCCAGATCGCTGTACAGCTCCGATCCTGTAAAGCCGGCTTGTTTAAAAAGAGCCACCACAGCTGCGGCCATGCCGTCGCCGAATTCGATCAAAGCCTCGCCGTCCGGCTTGAGCAGCCCGGGCAGCACCTGTGCCAGGCTGCGGTAGGCGTCCAGCCCGTCCTCACCGCCAAGCAGAGCTTCGCGCGGCTCGTGATCGCGGATCTCCTCTGCCAGCTCCTGCCAGTCGCCGTTGCGGATATACGGTGGATTCGAAACCGCCAGATCGAATTTGCCCCGCCATGCAGGCAGAGGCGGATTTCTAAAATCGTGCTGAACCAGTTCCACACGGTCGCTGACGTTGTGGGTCGTGCTGTTCTGCTCAGCCCACCGGAGCGCTTCTGCCGAGAGATCCACCGCGACCAGGCTGGCCTCCGCCACGGCCTGCGCCAGTGAGACGGCTATGCAGCCGGAACCTGTGCCCAAATCAATGATGTGAACCGCCCCTTCCCTGGCGGCGATCACCTGCGCCCGCGCCAGGGCTTTTTCAACCAGCAGCTCGGTTTCCGGCCGCGGGATGAGAACACCCGGCCCCACGGCAAAGGGAAGGGACATAAATTCGGTCTCGCCGAGCAGGTACTGCAGGGGCTCATGCGCGACCAGGCGCAGAAAGAGCCGCTTGTAGCGGGCGAGTTCTTCCGGAGTCAAGGGACGGTCGAACTGTAAATAGAGATCGACGCGGCGCAGGTCGAGCACATGGGCCAGTAGGCGCTCCGAAAGCAGACGTCCGTTTTCAAACCCCCTCGCGGTCAGATAGTCGGTGCTCCACTGGATCATCCGGAGCAGGGTCCAGGTTTGTGTGCTCGCGCTCTCAGCCACTTCCGGCCCTAATTCATCGTCTTGAGCATCTCGGTGCGGTCCGCGATCTGCAGTTTTTCGACGAACTCGTCGATATTGCCCTGCAGAACGGCATCCAGCTGATAAAGGGTCAGCCCGATGCGGTGATCGGTGACCCGGTTCTGCGGATAATTGTAGGTGCGGATCTTGGCGCTGCGGTCGCCGGTGCTCACCATGGAACGCCGCGAGGCGGTCAGCTTGGCCTGCTCCTCCGCCAGCGCGAGATCGTAAAGCCGGGCGCGCAGCACCTTGAGCGCCTTGGCCTTGTTCTTGTGCTGCGATTTTTCGTCCTGGCAGCTCACCACCAGCCCGGTGGGGATATGGGTCACTCTCACCGCCGAGTCGGTCGTGTTCACACTCTGCCCGCCGGGGCCGGAAGAGCGGAAAACATCGATGCGCAGATCGTTCGGATTAATCTCGACTTCGATCTCCTCGACCTCGGGGAGCACAGCGACGGAGGCTGCAGAGGTATGGATCCGTCCGCTTGCCTCAGTCTGCGGCACCCTCTGTACCCGGTGCACACCGGCCTCATATTTCATCCTGCCGTACACATCCTTGCCCGAAAGCGCAAAGATCACCTCACGGAATCCGCCGATACCCTGGGCGTTGACGCTCATCACTTCGAGACTCCATCCCTGATGCTCGGCGTAGTACTGGTACATCCGGTATAGATCGCCGGCAAAAAGGCCGGCCTCATCACCGCCCGCCCCGGCACGGATCTCAATGATCGCATTCCGCGTATCCTGGGGATCTTTCGGGATCAGCAGCCACTTGAGCTTCTCCTCGAGTTCATCCCGCTCGGCCTTGAGCTCTTCCACTTCGGCCCGGGCCATATCGACCAGCTCTTCATCTCCGCCCTCCTCGATCATCTTCTCATCGCCTGCTATATCCCTTTCAACCTTGAGAAAGCGCTGATAGGGTTGAACGATTTCAGAGAGATCGGATTCCTCGCGAGCCAGGTCGCGCAGGAGGTGCGGCCTGGCCAGCACCTCGGGATCGCTCAGCTTGCCTTGCACCTCCAGATAACGCGCAGCGATCGCCTCAAGCTTCTCTTTCACAGCCGGCCCCCTATGCAACCATCTCGACAGGCGACGGCCCCGCCTGGACCTCTTCCCCGAGGGCACAGCGGAGGGCCACCATCGCAACCTCAAGCTGCTGCTCGTCGGGCTCGTTAGTGGTGATCTTTTGCAGCCAGAGGCCCGGGAGAATGAGGGCGCGGGCAAGAGCGAAGCGCTGGGCCTTGGCCGAGAGCTTGATCAGCTCGTAGGAGAGGCCGCCGATCACCGGCACAAAAGCGATGCGGATAAAGCGGTCGGCGATGGTTTCCGGTTTGCCGAGCAGCATGAAGACCAGAACGCTTACCACCATCACGATGAGAAGAAAGCTCGTGCCGCAGCGCGGGTGCAGGGTAGTGAAGGGCATGGCCCCGGCCGGGGTGAGGGGCTTGTGGTTCTCGTGCGCGAAAATGGATTTGTGCTCGGCACCGTGATATTCAAAGACCCGCCTGATCTCCTTCCACAGCGAAATCAGGTAGATATAGGCCAGGAACAGGGAGAGCCGGATTACCCCGTCAACCAAATTGAAAGCCCAGCCGCTCTCCACGCCGATCAGATCGGTGAGGATCAGGGGAAGATAGAAAAAAAAGGCGATGCCGAGCGCGAGGGAGAAGAGGATGGTCACTCCCATCCAGAGATCATTCCACCGGCTGTCGCTCCGCTTCGCCTTGCCGTTCTCCTCCATCATGGCGATATCACCGGAAAAATTAAGGGCCTTGACGCCGAGGAAAAGGGATTCGATGAGAATCACCGCTCCACGAAAAACGGGCAGATTCAGCACCTTGAAACGCTTGACAATCGATTTGAACGGCGTACATTTGAGGACGATCCCTCCGTCCGGCTTGCGCACAGCCATGGCCACGACCTCCTGACCGCGCATCATCACCCCTTCGATGATCGCCTGTCCGCCGACAGCCAGTGATTCCTGCTCCTTCATCCGTCTGTATCCGATCCGTGATTTGGGTTAAAATAAAAAACGGAAGTCCCGCCTTGCCGGCAGGATGCCTTCCGTTGTGCTCTTTGTAAAAAGGAAGCTACGACTGCTTGTTGGGCAGGTTGTACCTGCGGCGGAACTGTTCGACCCGGCCGGCGGTATCGAGCAATTTCTGCTTTCCCGTAAAGAAAGGATGACAACTGGAGCAGATATCCAGCTTTTCATCGCCGACGGTAGTGCGGACCTTGAAGGTGGCTCCGCAGGCACAGGAAACTGTGCTCACTTCATATTTGGGATGAATACCCTTTTTCAATGTATATCCTCCGGTTCATTGTTCCGTTAGAAATTGCGGAAATAAATATACTAAAAAGAAACAGTAATTGCAAGAAAAACCTTATCGGCTACATGCTCATTGAGTCAAGAAACTGCTTGTTCGATTTTGAGCCCTGCATCTTGGAGAGGAGGAACTCCATAGCCTCGACCGGCGTCAGCTCGGCCAGAAGCTTGCGCAAAACCCAGACCCGGTTCAATTCAAGGTCGCCGAGCAGCAGCTCTTCCTTACGCGTGCCCGAACGGTTGACGTCGATAGAGGGAAAGACGCGGCGGTCGGAGATGCGCCGGTCAAGGACCAGTTCCATATTGCCGGTGCCCTTGAACTCTTCAAAAATGACCTCGTCCATGCGGCTGCCGGTGTCGATGAGGGCGGTGGCGATAATGGTCAGGCTGCCCCCCTCCTCGATGTTGCGGGCTGCGCCGAAGAAACGCTTGGGACGATGCAGGGCGTTGGCATCGACACCGCCGGAGAGGATCTTGCCGCTGTGCGGCACCACGGCGTTGTGGGCGCGCGCAAGACGGGTGATGCTGTCGAGCAGGATACAGACATCCTGGCCGTATTCAACCAGACGTTTGGCCTTTTCCAGCACCATATCGGAAACCTGCACATGGCGCTCCGCCGGTTCATCAAAAGTCGAGCTGATCACCTCCGCCTTGACCGAACGCTCCATGTCGGTCACTTCCTCCGGACGTTCGTCGATGAGCAGCACGATCAGCTTCATCTCGGGATGGTTGGTGGTGATGGAGTTGGCAATTTTTTGCAGCAGGGTGGTCTTGCCGGTCTTGGGCTGGGCGACGATCAGGCCGCGCTGGCCTTTGCCGATCGGGGTGAGCATGTTCATGATGCGCATCGAGATCTCGCCCGCCGAAGTCTCCAGGTTGATGCGCTGATGGGGGTAAAGAGGCGTGAGGTTATCGAAAAGGATGATGCTTTTCGCCTCTTCCGGATTCTCAAAGTTGACCGCCTCCACCTTGAGCAGGGCGAAAAAGCGCTCATTCTCCTTGGGCGGCCGGATCTGTCCCGAGACTGTGTCGCCCGTCCTCAGGCCGAAACGCTTGATCTGGGAAGGCGAGACATAAATGTCATCCGGACCCGGCAGGTAGTTGAAATCGGGAGAACGGAGAAAGCCGTAGCCATCCGGAAGGACCTCGAGGACGCCCTCTGCGAAGATCAGACCCTCCTTTTTGGTCTGCTCCTCCAGAATCTTGAAAATCAGCTCCGATTTGCGCAGGCCGGTGCAGCCCGTTATGCCCATATCCTGAGCCAGCTTGTTCAGCTCGGCGATCTTGCGCGCTTTGAGTTCAGCAATATCCATTGACGCCTCTTGTCGGTAAAGTTGTGTGGGAATTAACGACCATGTTTTTTCGGGAAAAAAAGCGGTGCGAACCATGCCAGGCAGCAGGCACGGTCAACAGCAAAGGGTTACTACCCCCCGGGGAATCACCACCCTGAAGAGCATCATGACTATGACAGAGCAGGAGATAATCCAGAATGAAGACGAGAATGGCCGGCGATGCGCAGGAATGTGAATCAGTAAATGGCCTCTTCGCTTTCCGCCATAAAAAAGTGCGCCTTGTTCATATCAAACTGAACCCGATAATCCGCACGCACACTCGGACGGGACAGCACGTTCATCCGCGCCACCAACGAGTCCGCCCCGCTGGCCAGATAGACAAAGATCTCATTCCCCATCGGCTCGACCACTTCAACCCGGCAAAGTGCACTCATCTCCGGTGACTGCGTCGCAGAGAGATCGTATTCGCTCAGATCTTCAGGCCGGATGCCAAGCACCATCGGCCGGCCGAGGTGGGCGGAGAGCAGCCCGCTGCGCGAATCGGGTATGGCCAGTTTCATCCCGGAACTCTTGAAGAAAAGCCCCTCCTCACGAACGATCTCGCCCGGAATGAAATTCATCGCCGGGCTGCCGATAAAGCCCGCGACAAACTTGTTGACCGGCGCGTCATAAAGATTCATCGGGGTGTCGATCTGCTGGACCTTGCCATCCTTCATCACTACGATGCGGTCCCCCATCGTCATGGCCTCGGTCTGATCATGAGTGACATAGATCATCGTCGTCTCAAGCTGCGTATGCAGCTTGGAGATCTCGGTGCGCATCTGCACGCGCAGCTTGGCGTCCAGATTGGAGAGCGGCTCATCAAAGAGAAATACCTTGGGCTTGCGCACAATGGCACGGCCGACGGCAACACGCTGGCGCTGCCCGCCCGAAAGCTGCTTCGGCTTGCGGTTGAGGAGATCCTCGATGCTCAGAATATCCGCCGCCTCCTTGACCCGCTTTTCGATCTCCTCTTTGGGATATTTGCGCAGCTTTAAACCGAACGCCATGTTCTCGAAAACAGTCATATGCGGATAGAGCGCATAGTTCTGGAAGACCATGGCGATGTCCCGGTCCTTGGGCGGCACCTGATTGACAATCCGGTCATCGATGCGGATCTCTCCGGCGCTGATCTCTTCCAGTCCGGCGATCATGCGCAGCGTCGTCGATTTTCCGCAGCCGGAAGGGCCCACCAGCACTATGAACTCTTTATCCTTGATATCAATGTCAACAGCATCGACCGCGCGAACCTGATTATCAAAGATCTTGCTTACCTTGTCCAGTTGAACACTCGCCAAGATTTCGCTCCCGTTCTAATGCCGTTGAATGGCTTGGATGGATTCTCGCTTTATGAGATCAGAAGATGCACAATGATTGGCGGCTTTATGAAGAGTAAGGTGTGTTAAAATGGGGTCGAGCAGGAATGATTCCTGAATAATTTAGGAAGAAATACTCATTTTGTCAAGTCCTTTATTCGCGTCAGGCTTTCGCCGACCACGTAGTGCGAGCCGGTGATGCAGACGACCCGCTTTCCCTTCGCTCGCGCCCACACCATCGCCGCCCTGATCCCCTCCTCAACGGAGCCGCAGGGCTGGACCGGCAATCCCGCCTCCTGCAGCGCGGCGGCGAGTTCGGCCACCGGGAGTGCGCGATGGGTTGGCGCCGGTACCACAAAAATATTCGTCACATCCCGCACAAGCTCCCTTATCACCGCCTTGAGATCCTTCTCCTTCACCAGGCCCAGGACCAGCACCTTTTGCCAGCCCGGATAAAAATGACGCCACATCCATTTCTGCTGCTGAAAACCACCCGGATTGTGGGCCACATCGGTAATCACCCGGGGCTCCCTCAGGATGATCTCAAACCGGCCGGGCCAATCGACACCCGCCAGCCCCCTCTTCAGCGGCGGCGGGAAAGGAATCACCCCCTGCCCGCCAAGCAGCTCGCTGGCGCAGATCGCGATGCAGCTGTTGGCCACCTGATGAGGTCCCGGCAGCGGTAGCGAGAGATGCTCATAGCGGGCGGCGGCTGTGCGGGCGGTAAATTCCGACCCCGCTTCCAGGAGCCGCAGATGACGCACCTCGACCAGGGAATCGGCTGCATAGACCGGACTGCCGAGCGCGACCGCCCGCGCACGGATCACCTCTTCCGCTTCCGCCGGCAGCGAACCGATGACACACGGGACTCCCGGCTTGATGATGCCCGCCTTTTCGGCCGCGATGGCCGCAAGAGTACTCCCCAGATGATCCATGTGGTCATAGCTGATGCTGGTGATAATCGACACCAGCGGATGCAGGACATTGGTCGCGTCGAGACGGCCGCCCAGACCGACTTCGATCACTGCGCTCCGGACCCCGGCATCGGCGAAGTGGCGCAAGGCCAGGCCGGTCATGGTCTCAAAAAAGGTGCACTGCAGCTCTTCAATCAGCGGCCGCCAGCGCTCGACCAGCCCTGTAACCGCGGCTTCACCAATCCAGACGCCATCGACGCGGATCCGTTCGCGCAGGCTCTCCAGGTGGGGTGAGGTATAGAGTCCGCAGCGATGGCCGCTCTCCCTGAGCACCGCCCCCAGCATGGCGGTGACCGATCCCTTGCCGTTGGTGCCTGCGATATGTACGATGTCAAACTGCGCTTGCGGCGATCCGAGCCCGGTTAAAAAACGCTCCATCCGCTCCAGCCCCAGCTTCCAGCCGAACATCTCCCGCCGCAGCAGGAAGGTTTCCGCCTCTTGATAATTCATGCTTCAGTCGATCCGGTAAGGTGCGTTCCAGTAAAATCGGGTCAGACCATAACTGCTGCCGAACCAGATATAGTCCCCGTCAATCCGGAGGGTGCGCACCTCCTGCGCAGGCAGCCCATCCTCCATCCCGTAATCGATCCAGCGCAGCCCTGCGCGGTCATATCGATGCACTCCGCGCTCCCCGGCGGCCCAGACTGAAAATCCGTCGGCCTCCATCCAGTGGATTTCGCCGAGCCGCTCCTGGCGCTGGCCGGGTGGCGCAAACCATTCGCCGCTCCTGGCGTCAAATCCGGCGATGCCATAGCTGGTGCCGAACCAGACCTCATCCCCATAGCAGGCCACCGCGTGGATCTCCTGGTTGGCCGGGAAGAAACCGTCACCATAAAAATCACCGCTGTCGGCTCTGGTGTCATACCAGTAAAGTCCCCATTCCGTGCCCACCCAGAGGGTATCCCCCTGCGAAGCGAGAAACGAGATTCTGAGATCGCCCAGCTGACGCCGGTCGATGATATCGACGACCAGGGAGTCCCGGCGGCCTGCGGTCGCCTTGTGAAGGCGCGAAAGCCCCGCTTCGCTCGCCACCCAGAGATACTCTTCGTCCGAATGGAGATAATTAATACGCGGATCGGAAAGGTGATCTACCTGACTCAGGGTGCGCCAGCTGCGCCGCTGCATGTCATAGCGCGTCAAACCGTTCCGGGTGCCGAACCAGAGCGACTCCTCATCAAAGGCCATGGCGGTGATCCGGTCATCGCTGAATCCGGTGATGTAGCGCGGTTCATAATACTCGGGATCGCGGCTGCCGATCTCCCATCTGGTTATACCTCCGGCTCCCGCTTGCCCCTGATCGCCGCCGAGCCAGAGCGCACCATCGTCGAAGGCGAGGACGTCGACGGCATCATCCCTGAGCCCGTAAGGCAGCCCCTGGTAATGGGCGGAGACCAGATCGACACGCGCAGCCCCGAGGCCCCAGGTGCCGATCCAGAGGGTATTCCAGTCGTCGCGCAGCCAGCAGGTGAGGGGGTAGCGTCTCGCGTGCCCGTCGGTGATCACCCTCTCCTGCTCGTCATAGTAATAACCCGGCGGCAGGAAGAGATGGGGCGGGGGTTGATCGACGGCAGCGGCCTCACCGAACCATTTGATTCGCACTTCCGGCGGCGGGCCGTCATTCCACTCGAAAACGCCGCCGGCGCCATAGGCGGCCAGTCTGCGCCCCCGGCTGGTGATCAGATGGACCTGCTGGTCGCTGCCGAAACCGATAGAGCGCACGATCTCCCGGTCGTAAAAACCGGTCTCGTCATAAAAGAGATTGCTCCACACCCCGGAAGCAGGACCCAGATAGCTGATGCCCTGGCTCTGCGTGCACCAGAGAAAGCCGCTGTTTTCGTCCCAGGCCACCAGTCCGATATCGGCACTGGCCAGGCCGCTGCTGACGGTATAGGGTTCTTCCCACTGCTGGCTGAAAAAATTATAGCAGCCGATTCCGCCGGTGGTGGCCAGATAAAGGCGCTCCTGCGAGAGGCAGATGTGGCGGACATGGCGCATCGAAGACCAGGTCGTCCAGTCTCCTGCCCGGTAGTGGCGGTTGGTGCCGCGAATACGGCTTGTTGGCTGGGCCAAAACTCCCCCCGCGCAGAGCAGAAGCAGCGCCGCCATCAGCCATCTCACGCTCCTACTCAGCCGCAACGTCATCTTCCCCATCCATCTGCAGTATTTTTGCGACCTGGCTGCGCACCCGCCGCTCATCCTGACGGGCAAACCGGATCTGCACCACCATCCCGCTCTCCCCATAAGCGGTGTTCAGCACCTCGACCACTTCGTACAGTTTCGGGACCAGTGAGGCTTTGGCCAGGGGGAGTTCCAGCTCTTCAGTGACGAAAGCGGCGTCGGCGAACTCGGCCAGGCGGTCCACTAACTGCGCCAGACCGATGCCGCGTGTTGCCGAAACGAAGACACAGGGCTGTTCACTCTCCCGCAGCCGGGCGACCAAACCCGGCTGGTCGATCTGATCGATCTTGTTGAAAACCTTGAGCACCGGACGCTCCCCGAGGTTGAGCTCCTTGAGCACCTTCTCCACGACGACCATCTGCTCACTGAAATTGGGGTGGCTGATATCTATGACATGGATAAGAATATCAGCGTCGGCCGACTCTTCCAGAGTGCTTTTAAAGGAGGCGACGAGATGATGCGGCAGCTTGCGGATGAAGCCGACGGTGTCGATCAGCAGTAACCGGCGTCGATTGCCGATGGGAAAGGTGCGCACTGTGGCATCGAGAGTGGCGAAGAGGCGGTCTTCCACCAGCACTCCCGCCTCGGTCAGGGCGTTGAGCAGCGTGGATTTTCCGACATTGGTATAGCCCACCAGAGCCGCCTTGAAAAAATCGCGGCGGTTCTTGCGGCGGATCTCGCGCTGACCGGCGATCTTTTCCAGCTCCTTCTGTAAAATGGCGACCCGTTTGCGCACCAGGCGGCGGTCGACCTCGAGCTGGGTCTCTCCCGGCCCACGCACCCCGATGCCTCCCACCTGGCGCTCAAGATGGCGCCACTGCCCGGTCAGTCGGGGCAGCAGATACTGAAGCTGCGCCAGCTCAACCTGGGTGCGGGCTTCGCGAGTGCGGGCATGCTTGGCAAATATATCGAGGATCAATCCGCTCCTGTCGATGATTTTGACCCCGCACATCTTTTCGATGTTCTTCGCCTGCGCCGGGGTGAGATCATCGTCAAAAATAATCAGGTCGGCGTCCTGATAGCGAGCCAGCTGGGCGAGTTCCTCCGCCTTGCCGCGGCCGATCATGAAAGCGGAGTCCCGGCGATCACGCGCCTGTACGACCCGCTCGATCACCTCGGCCCCCGCCGTGTCGGCGAGTTGTTCAAGCTCGTCCAGGTAGTCCTCGACCCGCCAGGAGGGGGTCTCCCGCGTGATCAGTCCGACGATGACAGCGCGCTCTTTTTCGTTGGATTCCATCATGATCTGGTCTGCATCTCCTTGCTATCCTCTTCGGGCGCAACCTCACCCTTCTCGCGATAGAGAACCATCTCCAGCAGTAGAAGAAGCAGCCCGGCCACAAGCAGCTCCCGCCAAAACTCCCGCCCGATCCGCTCCTCGTGGATATACTGGCCGATCCGGGCCGGATCCTCCACCCACTTGAGACCGTGGGAACGCTCGATGCGATCCCGCGCAGCCGTCCTCAGATCCAGTTCCCGTGCCGGGATATTGACCGCCCAGGTCGACAGGCTCTTGCCATCCGCCCGCAGGGAATAGATGCCCGGCGTTCCGGTCGCGCTATAGTCTATCCACGCCCCCGAGGCGGTGATCCGGGGATGGACGAGATCCACCCTGCCATCAGGTCCATGGATCTCAAGCTGCTTCTGCAGCTCCTGCCCGGCAAGCCGGTGACGTAAAAGCTCCCCAGCAGAGAGTTCAACCCCCCGGTTCTGGCCATGCGCGGCCAGGTAGCTGAGGCTGCGGTGGAGCAGGGGCGCGAAAATAGTCCGGTAAGCCACGTCACTCACCTCCGGCTCAAAGCTGGATGTGAAGACGAGCAGGGCGCCGTTCTCCCGGCGGACTTCATAGAGATAGGGGTCCCCGGAGCTGTAGGAGAGGAGGGTATGCTGCTCCGGGGAAGAAGCGACCCGGAGGGCAAAGTTGAATTGAGGCCGGGCGAACTGGATGTCAGCCCCCTCAAAGATCCCCGCAAAGACGGGATGCGTGCCGTCCACCCGGCCAAGCGAGAAATGGCCCCCCTCCCCGATCGCCTGCAGTGCGGGGCTGAGCCCCAGAGCCGGGGCGAGACGCGCATTGTACCAGCCGAGATCTGTGCTCCGGCCCAGGACCATAATGATTCCCCCCCCGCGGCTGTGCCACGCCGCTATCCTCTCCACCACCGCATCGGGCAGGCGGCCCACATCATGCAGGATGAGCAGATGAAGGGAATCGATGGCCAGCCCCGAAGAGCGTGCGGCGGCAGCGGTGAAAAGACGCAAATAAGCGCTTGAATCGGCGGAGGAGCGCAAGGCGAGCTGGAGCAGATCGCTGCCGGTGGTCGCTTCCCCAATTACCCCGATATTGAGCCGTTCAGGCACATAAAATGCAAAGTAGCGCTGGTTGTCCTCCAGGAGGGCGTCGTCCTCAAGCTGAACCTGGCCTTCGATCCAGCCGTCGCGGTCGATGATAAAGCGAAAGAGCTCCTGCACTGCCGCCCCGCTCTCCAGCGAGACGGTCCGCTGGGCCACCCGCTGGCCATGGATGAAGAGCTGCACCAGCTTGGTGCGGGCGGGCTCCTGACCGCTGTTGGTCAGGGTCACCTCCACCTCCACCATCTTGCCCCGTTCGAGAATGGCGGAGCGCAGCTTGACGCCGGTGACGGCCAGATTGGAGGGATGGGAAGCGAGCAGCGGCACGGCATACTGCCGCAGCTGACTGTCCCGCGGCGGCAGGGAATCCAGCGCAAATCCGGTCTCCTGCATGTCGGAGAGCAGATAGAGCTCCTTGTTGACGTTGCGGGCGGAGAGGAGCAGGTTCTGCGCAAAGAGCATCCCCGCCGAGATATCGGTAGCCCTGAAGTCGAGGGGGGTGGCATCGAGCCGGCTGCGCAAGGCCTGGAAATCGTGAAAGGCCCGCCGATCCGCCACCTGCGTCGTGTCTGTGGTCGTGCACAGATAGAGTTCATCGCCCGGCTGCATCTGCTCGATGATGCGCCCCCCGGCCCTTTTCGCTGCTGCGAAAAGAGCCTCACCCTGCTCCTCGATCGCCATGCTCGCAGAATTATCGAGCAGGATCACCGCACTCGTGCGGGAACGGACCCCGGAGCCGGAAGTGGAGCGGCAGGTTGGACGGGCAAAAGCGAGCACCAGCAAAAGGACCGCCAGGGTGCGCAGCAGGAGGAGCAGCAGCTGACGTATCTTGAGGCGGCGGATTTTTTGATTCTGCAGTTGTTTGAGAAAACGCAGGGAGCTGAAGGGGATCGGCCTGGACCGTGCTCTGGTGAAGAGATGGATGAGGATGGGCAAGGCCACTGCGGCCAGCCCCATCAATATGGCAGAATTAAGAAAATTCAATCGATGGAGGACTCTTGCTTAGGATAGAGGAGGAAACAGTGTGTCTTCTACCAGGGCACACCAGATATGAATGATGGCGATATGCCCCTCCTGGATATGCTGGGAACTGCGCGCCGGCATCACGACCGCCAGATCAGAGAGGCCGGCCATCTCGCCGCCGCTCCGTCCCGCCAGGGCAAGGACCTGCATGCCTTGCTCCCGCGCTGCAGCGATCGCTTCCAGAACATTGGGTGAGTTGCCGCTGGTGCTGATGGCCAGCAGCAAATCGCCCGGCGCACCCCAGGCTTCAACCTGCCGGCGGAATACTTTATTAAAACCGTAATCATTGCCCACGGCGGTGATAATGGAGGTGTCGGTGGTCAGCGCAATAGCCGGCAGAGCCTTGCGGTCCCGCTGCAGGCGGCCGACCAGCTCAGCGGCAAAATGCTGGGCATCCGCAGCGCTGCCGCCGTTACCGCAGATGAGGATCTTCCCGCCGCTGCGCAGAACGCTGATCATCATCTCCGCGCCCCGGCTGATCGCCGGCCCCAACTCGCGCCGGATGGCCTCGAACAGCTCCACGCTCTCCTGCATCTGCCCGTCGATAAAAGTCAGTCTGTCCATATCCCGTGCTATTTTTTTGTCGTCATCTCAAATCGCTGCCAGAAACTGCGCTTCGGGGTCTCCTCGATCGGACGGGGCTGATCCGCGATCACATCCTCCCCGCGCAGAATGCGGGCGGGATTGTCTGCAAAGAGCCGCTGCGCTTTTTCGCGGCCATATTTTTCAGTCACCACGGTAAAAGCCGTCTGCAGCCGCAGAGGCCGCGCCTTGAGATCGTGAGCGTCAGAGGCGATCACATGGACCAGATTGGCATCGAGCAGCTTGACCGCCGTCTCCTTGATCGCCCCCCCGAATACCCCGAGCAGACTCCCGGCGTTGAGCTGCAAAAGCGCTCCCTTCTCGACCAGAATCTGCGCCTCCTGAGGATTCTGAATGATCCGCGAATAGCGCTCCGGATGGGCGATGACCGGTGTATACTCTTTGCCAAACTGGGTAAAAAAACTTTTCAGGACAAAATCGGGCATCGATCCCATGGGAAATTCAACGAGAAAATAGCGGCCGTTTTGAGCCGGGGTGGCCATTTTGCGCTTCAGATCGATGCCGGGATGGGCGAAGAGCTCGCTGCCCATGTGAATTTTCACCTTCAAGCCGGCCACCGCAGATCGTTGCACCAGCTCTTCATAGCGCACCCACAGGGCCTCTTCGTGCTCCATGTCCTTGGGCGAAAGTATGTGCGGTGTGCAGACCACCGCTTCGATCCCGTCTTCCTCCGCTGCACGCAGCATCCCCAGCGCCGTATCCCATGTGTCCGCACCATCATCCCAAAATGGGAGCAGATGCGCATGTGTGTCGACCAGACCCATAAACCTCCCGTCCACCCTGGTTAGTGTCACCTGGTGTGAATAGACTCGGCAAAACTGCTGATCAGACCGCGATCGCGGTTTTTCTCAATCACATTGCCCGTCACGATAAAGCTCGCCCCCGCTGCCACCTTGCGCGCCGCCTCCTCGGGAGTCCGGATCCCTCCGCCGACGATGATCGGCAGCGATGTATGGCGGCAGAGCGCGGCGATGTGCGACTCGGGCACCGAAAGCTGCGCCCCGCTTCCCGCCTCCAGATAGACCATCCGCATCCCCAGCAGCTCAGCCGCCATCGCATGTGCGACGGAGATGTCAGGCTTTTCCCGGGGTATCGGACGCGTATCGCTGAGAAACTGGGCGGAAGTGATATTTCCCGACTCGATCAGCATATAGGCCGTGGAAATCGCTTCCAGATTCATCGACTTGATGATCGGTGCGGCCAGCACCTGGTCGCCGATGATATAGTAGGCATTGCGCCCGCTGATGAGCGAAAGATAAAGAATGGCATCCGCATAAGGTGAAAGCTGACGGGTGCTGCCCGGAAAGATGATCAGGGGCAGAGGAGAAACCGCCTTGATGCCCTTGATCAGATCATCAAAAATATGAGTGAACATCAGACTGCCGCCCAGCAGCAGACCGTCAACGCCGCACTCGCTGCAAACCCGGGCCAGATCGATCGCTTCCTGCATGCTCTGCTTGTCAGGATCAATCAATACCAGATAACCGGCGCCCTTTTCCTCCCTGATCTGCAGAAGCTGCTCATAAACCTTCACGGACTACCTCATCTTAGTTGGTGAATGACGATCAGCCCTGGGTAGCGCCGGGCTCCAACCTTTTTGCCATTCCGGCGATAATTTTCTCCACCTGCTGCAAAGCCGCGGTGATCTTGCCGGCATCCCTGGCCCCGGCCAGAGCCTTATGAGGACTGCCGCCGCCGCTGCCGCCGGCAACTGCCGCGACCTCGCGGACAATATCACCCGCCTTGAGCCTGCGCGTTTCTACCAGATCCCTGGTCACAACGCAGACGAACTGAACTTTTTCACCTATAACCGCAGCCAGAACGCCGACTCCGCTCTGCAGTCCGTCCTGCAGCAGATCCGCCGTCTGTTTCAAGTCTTCCACACCCTCCGCCTCGATCTGCGCCGCCGCCACCTTGATGCCGGACACCTCCTGCGCCTCCCGGACCAGGTCAGCGACGATATCCCGGGAGCCGGACTGGCGCAGCTTGCGCACCTCGCCCTCGAGCGCCTTGCGCTCCTGCTGGAGGCGCTCCAGCCGCTCAATCACCTCTTCATCGCGGCAGCCCAGCAGCGCCGCGCTCTGCAGGGCGATATCAGCCCGGCCATGCAGCCAGGCGCGGGCGGATTCACCGGTCAGGCACTCCAGCCGCCGCACGCCGGCGGCGATCGCCGATTCCCCGCGCAGAACAAACAGACCGATCTCGCCGGTGGCGCGCACATGGGTGCCCCCGCAGAGCTCCCGCGAAAAATCCTTCACTTCAACCATGCGCACCTGGTCGCCGTATTTCTCGCCGAACAGTGCCATTGCGCCGAGCGCCTTGGCCTCCTCGATCGGCATCACCCGCCACTGCACAGGGTGGTTATTCAGGATCTCCCGGTTGACGCTCTCCTCGACAGCCCGGATCTGCTCCGCGCTCATCTTCTCAAAATGGGTGAAATCAAACCGCATGTAATCCGGCGCCACCAGAGAGCCGGCCTGCTGGACATGCTCACCCAGAACAGTGCGCAGGGCACGGTGAACAAGATGGGTGACCGTATGATTGCGCTCGGTCGCCCGCCGCCTGGCGACATCGATTGTTGCCGTCACCAGTGCGCCCGCAGCGGGCGCACTGCCCTCGCAGAGCTCGCCGAAATGAACAATGTGCTCGCCGACGTATTTGGTGGTCTCGACGATGAAACGAAACTGGTCATTGCCAATTTCACCGCGGTCCCCGATCTGTCCGCCCGATTCAGCGTAAAAGGGGCTCTCGCGCAGGACGATCCGTCCCGGCTCATAATGCATCAGCTCGGTCTCCAGAGAGTCGACCTGGTAGCCCCTGAACTGCGAACCCGCCCCCATCTCGGCATCGATATCGATCTTTTCATAGCTGACATCGCGCGCGCGGGAGGAGCGCTGCCGCTGCTCCTCCATCTCGGCTTCAAAGCCGGCCACATCCACACTGAGGTTTTTCTCCGCCGCCATCAGCTGTGTCAGATCGAGCGGGAACCCGAAAGTGTCGTGGAGAAGGAAAGCGTCGCGTCCGGAGAGAATCCCATCCCGGCTCGCCGCCGCTTTTTCTTCAAAGATCTCGATACCGCGGTCGAGGGTGCGGCCGAAGCTCTCCTCCTCGGAACGGATGACGCGCTCGATATGAGGCTGACGCTGGCGAAGTTCCGGATAAGCTTCCCCCATCGAATCCGCCAGAGGCTGCACCAGCTTGAAAATGAAAGGTTCGCGCATACCCAGAATACGGCCGAAACGGGCGGCGCGGCGCAGAATCCGGCGCAGGACGTAACCCCGGCCTTCATTGCCGGGTATCGCTCCGTCGGCGATGGCGAAGGAGAGGGCCCGGATGTGATCGCACAAAACCCGGAAAGCGACGCCCTCCTCACCCTCACCATAGGGCCGTCCGGTCACCCGCGAGATCTCCGCGATAATCGGCGCAAAGAGATCGATATCATAATTGGAACGGGTCTTCTGCAGCACAGAGACCACCCGCTCAAAACCGGCGCCGGTGTCGACATGCCTGGCCGGCAAAGGATGCAGAACTCCATCCTGGTCCCGATTGTACTGAATGAAGACCAGATTCCAGAGCTCGATAAAACGCGCGCAGCCGCTGTTGACCGCACAGACATGTCCGGGATCGGTGCTGGTGCAGAAACCCGGACCGCGATCGATGTGAATCTCGGAACAGGGGCCGCAGGGGCCGCTCTCCCCCATCTCCCAGAAATTGTCCTTTTTGCCGAAACGGAGGATATGCGAGGGATCGATGGCCGTGCGGCTCGCCCAGTACTCCGCCGCCTCTTCATCCCCCGGCACCTTGTCGTGTTCATCACCGGCAAAGACCGTGGCGTAGAGTTGGTCCGCCGGCAGATGCCAGACCTCGGTCAGCAGCTCCCAGGCCCATTCGATGGCTTCCGCCTTGAAATAGTCGCCGAAAGACCAGTTGCCCAGCATCTCGAAAAAGGTGTGATGATAGGTGTCCCGGCCGACCTCCTCGAGATCGTTATGCTTGCCGGAAACCCGGATGCACTTCTGCGAATCTGCGACCCGCGTCCACTGCCGCTGCCGCAGCCCGAGAAAGATATCCTTGAACTGGTTCATGCCGGCGTTGGTGAAGAGCAGGGTCGGATCGTCCTGCGGCACCACCGGCGCACTGGTGACAATATGATGATTCTTGTTCTTGAAAAAATCGAGAAAACTCTGACGGATTTCCTGGGATGTCATATATTAAGCCGGTTCCTTCTCTTGCTCGTTCAGAAGCCAGGTTGCCCTGGACATACCCATAATTACTTATACAACTCGATAGTGCGGAATAAAATTTCGACTCAAAGCCGCTCCCACTCCTCCATAATCCCGCTCACCAGATCCCAGCCGAATCCCCGGCGCAGCAGGAAATCCTGCAGCCGCTTCTTCGCTTTCTCCTCGGACAGGGAAACCAGCACCTTTTTACGGCGGACCGCCAGCTCGCGCGCCACCTCCGCCTCGCTGCTCTCCTGAAAAGCCGCCTGGAGGCCCTTTTCGATATCCTCTTCGGTCACGCCTTTATGACGCAGCTCCTGGCGCAGCATGAACGCCCCCTCAGGGCGGGTCGCTGTTCGGTTGCGCCCCCAGGCCCGGGCAAATTCGCTGTCATCGAGAAATCCGAGCCGCTCCATCTCCCCAAGGGCCGATTCGACCGCAGCCGGGCTGAATTTGGCCTGCTTCAACCGGTCGGCCAACTCCTTCCGGCTGCGGCTGCGCACTGAAAGCAGCCGCAGCGCCTTTTCCTTCGCCCGCCGGCTCTGCTCGAGGGCCAGGATCGCCTCGATGCGCTCCTCACTCAGCTTGTCGCCCCTGGCGATCCCGCACTCCAGCAGGACATCCTGATGGAGGCCGAAGGCGAACTCGCCGTCGAGAAAGATGGAGATGCGGTTACTATCCCTCTTCTGCATCTCGATCCCCGTGACGGTGCGCATCTCAGCCATGGTTCCTCTCTTTCCCGCGCGGCTGAGTTACTTCTTCTCGGCCTTTTCCGCCACCGTCTCGCCGGCCTTCTCGCCGGCCACCTCGCCCGCACTTGGGAAAAGACCCAGATTACCCCTGACCTGTTTTTCGATGGTCACCAGCAGCTCGGGATTCTGATCGAGATAACGGCGCACATTTTCCCGGCCCTGACCCAGACGATCCTCCTTGTAGGAGAACCAGGTCCCGCTCTTCTCGATAATGTTCATGTTCACCGCCAGATCGAGGAGATCGCCAATCTTGGAGATGCCCTGGCCGTAGATGATATCGAACTCGGCTTCCCGGAAGGGCGGCGCGACCTTGTTCTTCACCACTTTCACCTTGGTCCGGTTGCCAATGACATTGTCGCCCTCCTTGATCGATGCGGTCCGGCGGATGTCAAGACGGACCGAAGAATAGAACTTGAGGGCGCGGCCGCCGGTTGTGGTCTCCGGGCTGCCAAACATGACGCCGATCTTTTCGCGAATCTGGTTGATAAAGACGACACTGGTCTTGGATTTGCTGATCGCCGCGGTGAGCTTGCGCATGGCTTGCGACATCAAACGCGCCTGCAGCCCCATCTGCGCATCGCCCATATCGCCCTCAATTTCGGCGCGCGGAACCAGGGCGGCGACCGAATCGATCACCACCACATCCAGCGCCCCGCTGCGGACCAGGGTCTCGGTGATCTCCAGGGCTTGCTCGCCGGTGTCCGGCTGGGAGATAAGCAAATTCTCCGTGTCCACCCCCAGCAGATTGGCGTAATGGGCGTCCAGCGCATGCTCGGCATCGACGAAAGCCGCAAGGCCACCCGTCTTTTGCGCCTCAGCGATGACGTGCAGGGCCAGCGTGGTCTTGCCCGATGATTCGGGACCAAAGATCTCGATGATGCGCCCGCGCGGCACCCCGCCCACACCCAGAGCGGCATCCAGAGAAATCGATCCAGTCGAAATCACATCGATGGGAATTTTTTTGTCCTCGCCAAGCCACATGATCGACCCCTTGCCATACTGCCGGTCAATCTGGGTCATGGCCAACTCAAGCGCTTTGCGCTTTTCATCTCTTTCTTCTGGCATAAGGCCACCTGCTCTTTATAGTTCGATGGTTCTCAACGGCGTATACAATGCGCCATCAGGTTTAAGATCACTGCGCATGATGATGATCGAGCCGGCTGTGAAGGTGACAGGAGCAAACGAGCGCTGCAGCAGCTCCCGGCAAATCTCCTGCACGGCCTCGGGCGCCTTTACCCGCCCCAGGGTAAGATGGGGGGAAAAACGCCGCTCCTCCCGGGGATACCCCAGCCCCACCAGCTCTCTTTCGATCTGTGACTGGATTGTAAACAGCGCACTCGCGCTGTTCTCGATGCCCACCCACAAAACACGCGGCCGATTCAGATTGGGAAACCCGCCCGTACCGGCAACTGTGACGCGGAAAGGGGCGATACCCTGGCTCGCCCGTTCCACCGCCCCCGCAATGGCCTCAACCTGAGGCGGCTCGATGTCGCCGAGGAATTTCAGTGTGAGATGGATCCCTTCCGGACGGGTCCAGCTGACACCGCTCCCCGGCACGCTGAGTTGATGCTGCAATTCCGAAATCCGTTCCCGGACCTGTTCGGGCAGCTCGATGCAGATGAATGTGCGCAGGGTCGCCATCAAACCTGCTGACCCAAAAGCCGCTTGCGCAGCAGGTTCATAGCGATGTAGGCGAAGCGCTCCTTGTTAACCAGCCGGTCGCCCGAAATCACATGATGCTCCTCCACCGCGGTTCCCCCGCTCCCTGAATAGCCCACAAAAACCAGACCGACCGGCTTGTCCGGGGTACCCCCATCCGGCCCGGCGATGCCGGTGACCGAGAGGCCGTGCTCGGTGCCGCTCAGGCGGCGCACGCCTTCCGCCATCGCCTGTGCCACCGGCGCGCTGACCGCGCCGTGTTGGGCGATCATGGACTCGGGCACACGCAATAGCTGGATTTTGGCGTCATTGCTGTAAGTGACCACTCCCCGTTCAAAAAAACGCGAGCTGCCGGCGAGATTGGTGAACTTGTTGGCGATCAACCCCCCGGTGCACGATTCAGCCACCGCAAGCTGTTCCCGCCGGGCGACCAGCTCCTCGGCCAGGGCCTCCTCAAGCAGGATGTTGCGCTCGGCGAAGATAAAGGGCCTGATGTTGCGGCAGACCCGCTCAACCGCCTTCGCCATCCGCTCCCGGACCTCCTCCCCCTCGCCCATCGCATTGAGACGGATGCGGACGCCGGAGGGACTGGGCAGAAAGGCAAGCCGGACCAGAGCCGCGATCTCCGGGATCTCTCCGATCCGCTCATACAGCGAACTCTCGGCGATGCCGATGGTGGCGATGTGGTGGGTGAGTATCACCTGCCCCCCCTTCGCCTTGCTCAGTTCAGGCAGAACGGCCGCGGTCATCATCGCCTTCATCTCGTAGGGAACCCCCGGCATGAAATAGAAACGGCGCCCTTCCCGCTCAAAGATGTATCCCGGCGCCGTACCCCGGTCGTTCTGGATCAAGCGCGCTGTTTCCGGAACAAGAGCCTGGTCTTCATTGACATTCGCCATCGGTAGATGGCGGCGCTGAAAAAGCTGCCGGATGTGGTCGAGGACTGCGTCATCGCGAACCAGACCCACCCCGAAATATTCGCAGGCCGCCGTGCGGGTTATGTCATCATTGGTCGGCCCCAACCCGCCGGTCACCAAAATGTAATCGGCCCTCTGTGCGGCCTCCGCCAGCGCTCCCTTGATCCGGGCGAGATCATCACCTATGGTGGTGACCCGGCTAACTTCCATCCCGGCCTCGAGCAGCTCCTGCCCCATCCAGCCCGCATTGGTATTTATCGTCTGGCCGATGAGCAGCTCGTCGCCGATGGAGATCACCTCTATTTGCATCCAGCCTCCCGCCGGCCTCTCATATCAATCCAAAATAGACGATCAGCTGCAGCACGAGATTGGCGTACACGCCGGCCATGATATCATCCGCCATGATGCCCCAGCCCTGCGGCAGCCTCTCCGCCGTGCTGACCGGCACCGGCTTGATAATGTCAAAAAAACGAAAGGCAATAAAGGCCAGCAAAAAGACCAGTGCGGTGCGGGGCAAAAAGAGCAGCGAGACCATCATACCCGCCACCTCATCCAGATTCACCCGGCCCGGATCCTTCTCCTGCCACTGCTCTTCAGCCTTTCCGGCCGCCCAGACACCAATTAGAGTGGTGAGCAGCGCCAGGCCGAGCAAAGGGAATTTCTGGTCTGCGCCTGCGAACCAGAGCGCAAGAGCAGCCACAGCCGCACCCACAGTCCCGGGGGCGAAAGGGAAATATCCGGTGTAAAACGTCGTCGCCAGAAGACGAGCCACCGCACCAGGCCACTGCCGCTTTGCGTTCACAGGCCTCCCTGAATAATGCCAAAGGCCGGAAGAGATTCCGACCTTAATTCATTTCCTACTGTAAATTACTAAAAAAGTGTCAATAAAGGCAAGCGATAAATTGCCGCGGCGGGTGAGGCCGGAGAGGGGTCATAAAAGGACCCGCCCCGCCATGGCGCGCGAAAGGGTCATCTCATCGGCATATTCAATGTCCGCCCCCACCGGAATGCCGCGGGCGATGCGCGATATCCGGAGCTGCATCGGTTTGAGAAGACGCGCCAGATAGAGAGCGGTCGCTTCCCCCTCAGTGTTGGGATTGGTGGCCAGAATGATCTCCTCGACCTCATCGGTCAACCTTCCCAGCAGCGCCTTGATCTTCAGATCATCCGGACCGATGCCATCCAGCGGGGAGAGCGCCCCCCCGAGGACGTGATAGAGCCCTTTGAACTCGCCGGTCTTTTCGAGGGCCACCACATCATTCGCCTCCTCCACAACACAGATGAGGCGGCGGTCACGCATCTCATCGCTGCAGATCGGACAGGGATCCTCTTCGGTGATATTGAAACAGCGCGAGCAGTAGCGCACCTTGTCATGCAGATCGGCAAGGGCCTGAGCCAAAGCGCGCACCTCTTCATCCGGCACCTTGAGCATAAAAAAGACCAGGCGCTGGGCTGACTTGCGCCCGATGCCCGGCAGCTTGCTGAGCTCATGGACCGCCCGTTCGACTGCTTCGGATGAGTAGTTCACCGCCCTGCCTCACGCATTGGATTTGCTCTCACATTCCGGGGAGCTTGAGGCCGCCGAGCATGCCGCCCGGATCCATTCCGCCGGTGATCTTGGCCATCTCCTCTTCCGCCCGGGCGCGCCCGTTTTGCAGCGCCTGATTGACAGCGGCCAGAACAAGATCCTCCAGCATCTCGACGTCCTCCGGATCAACCACTTCCGGATTGATCTTGACCTGCAGAATCTCCTGCGCGGCGTTGGCCGTGACCGTAACCATATTGCCACCCGCTGTGCCCTCGACCTGGAGATTGGCCAGGTTGGCTTGCATTTTGGCCAGATCTTCCTGCATCTTTTGCGCCTGACGCAAAAGGCCACCCATATTTCCCTTGTTGAACATAACTCACCTCGGTCGGCTATTTGATGAATTCAGCGTCGAACTCTTGCACAATTTTTTGCATCCAGGCATCTGCCTGCAACTTTTTCTCGAATTCGCTCTTGCGGTCGGTCAGAGCCGGAATTTTTCGCACGCGCGGCAGAATTCCCTCTTCATCTTTCACGCACAGGAGGCGCAAAGGCGTCCCCAAAATTGCGGTCACGATCTCCTGCAAAACCAGCCGGTTGTTCTCGACCGCACTCATCTGGAAACTGCTCTCGCGGCCAAACATGATCTCCAGCTGCCCGCCGCCCACTTTCGTCGGCCACCCCTCCTGCAAAAAAGAGCCGAGTGCAACCTTCTGGGCGCGCACCGCATCGAGCACGCTCTGCCAGCGCGCCTCCACCATCGCCAGGGCCGGTTCTGGTGGCTTTGCCTCCACCTCTTCCTTTGCCGGCGAAGCCGGATCGGCAGGAGACGGGGGCAGGCCGGACGGCGCAGCCCCATCGGGCGCGTCCTGGGGCCGGGGTGTATGCAAGCTTGGGGTTGGGGCAACAGGGGAGGGTTTATAGCCGGAAGTGGAGGCGCTGCTCAGCGGGGCAGAATTAGACTTTTTTTTTACCTCTCCCAGCTGCTCCATGAGGGTGCTCAGCTGCACACTGCTGCTCATCCTGACCATTTTGACGAGAGCGACTTCAAAATGGAGCCGGGCATTGCTGCTGCGGCGCACCAGGTTCTCAGCATCCGCCGCCACCTTGATCAGCCGCAGAAGGTCCTCGATTGAAAAAAGCTCCTTCTGCTCCTGATAGCGCGCGATGTGCTCTTCTGAACCATCGATAAGACGAGGATCGCTGCCGCTCTTCACCACCATAAAATTCCGCAGGTGCTCCGCGAGGCCGATGAGAAACTCGTCGAAGTCAAATCCCTCCGTGAAGAGATGGTCGGCAAGCTTGATCGCACCATCGACGTCACCGGCGTGGACCAGATCCGTCACCCGGAAAAAGAGCTCCTGGTCGATGATCCCCAGCAGCGAGGCCACATCTCTGGCCTGGATGTTCTTGCCGGCGAAAGCAATGATCTGATCCAGAATACTCTGCGAATCCCGCATGCTGCCGTCGGCCTTGAGCGCGATGATGCGCAGCGATTCCGCATCGATCGCAATCTCCTCCTGGCGGCACAGCGTCTGCAGCTGCTCGACTATGGCTTGATGAGACATGCGCTTGAAATCGAAGCGCTGGCAGCGCGACAGGATCGTCGCCGGAACCTTGTGCGACTCGGTGGTGGCAAAAATAAAAAGCACCCGTGCAGGCGGCTCTTCCAGGGTCTTCAAAAGAGCGTTGAAGGCCTCGTTGGTGAGCATGTGCACTTCATCGATGATATAAATGCGGTATTTGCCGGGATGGGGAGCGTAGCGCAACCCCTCGCGCAGGTTGCGCACTTCGTCGATGCCGCGGTTGGAGGCACCGTCGATCTCAAAGACATCGAGGCTGCGGCTTTCGTTGATTTCTATGCAGGAGGTGCAGGTGTTGCAGGGGCTGATCGTAGGACCCTGGTCGCAGTTCAGGGCTTTGGCTAAAAGCCGGGCAACCGTGGTCTTGCCGATACCGCGCGGCCCGGAAAAAAGGTAGGCGTTGGCGATCCGGCTTTGCTGGATGGCATTCTGCAGAGTGTGGGTCACATGCTGCTGCCCCAACACGTCGGCAAAAAACATGGGGCGATATTTTCGGGCAAGCACCAAGTAGGACATGGAGGGATCCGGCTTCGGTCACGTCAAAAAAAAAGGCTGTGCACCCACCTTCGACCCCCCTGCGCACCAGCCGACACAGCACACAACTCCAGCCAAGTACTCCCACGGCACATAGAGAATGTGCTTGCCGCTGCTATCTTCCGATCCTGACGGGGTTGGGCACGCATCTATTGCGTAGGGCTTGAGCTTTCAGCATTGCATACCATGGCGAGACAAGAACGTGAGCAGGCCTCAGAATGGGAATTCGACCCTGCTGGAGCGGGTTGCAGGTTACAGGGCACCGCTGGCTCCCCGTCTAGCACAGCCTCTTGTGTGGAGCTGATGGGATTCGAACCCACGACCTATACGTTGCGAACGTATCGCTCTCCCAGCTGAGCTACAGCCCCGATTTTTTCGGCAGGATGCCGCCACCCCTGCCGGCTCCCCACTCCAGGCCCGCTTCATGACCGGGCAGGAGACCTCTGGCGGAGAGGGCGGGATTCGAACCCGCGGTAGGGGTCGCCTACACACGCTTTCCAAGCGTGCTCCTTAAGCCTCTCGGACACCTCTCCGAAACAACAGCTTGATCTCTTTTTGCGGAGAGGCAGGGATTCGAACCCTGGGTACCCGCAAGGGCACAACGGTTTTCGAGACCGCCCCGATCAACCGCTCCGGCACCTCTCCTGAAATGCGCCGCCCGCTCAGCGCTGGAAAAACGGGCTTAGTTTTGACGCAACTTGCGAAAGAACTCCTTCAGCAGCGCACTGCACTCATCTTTCATGATCCCGCCGACAACCCGGGCCTGAATATCCAGATTGCTGCCGTCGGTCATCTGCAGCGCACTGCCACAGGCTCCGTAGCGGGGATCAGCCGCACCATACACGATCAGCGGAATCCTGGCGAGCAAGATCGCGCCTGTGCACATCATACAGGGTTCGAGGGTGACATACAGGATGGATTGATCCAGCCGCCAGGAGGCGAGAGTATTGGCTGCGGCAGTTACGGCCAGCATCTCCGCATGCGCGGTGGGATCCTGCAGGGACTCGATGAGATTGTGCCCCCTGCCAATGACCCGGTCCTCATACACCACGACAGCACCGACCGGAACCTCGTTTTTATTCAGGGCCTTCCGGGCTTCGGCAAGTGCAAGCCGCATCCAGGCCGCATGATCCTGCATGAGGAGAGCCTTCCCAAGATATGCGCGCCCGGAGGAGCTCGAATCCCCAACCTTCTGGTCCGTAGCCAGATGCTCTATCCAGTTGAGCTACGGGCGCGTTATGTCCAGAGAACATACTGCTGTTGAAACACTTGTACTTTGTAGCGTGTACGGGATTCGAACCCGTGTTACCGGCGTGAGAGGCCAGCGTCCTAGACCCCTAGACGAACACGCCAAAATCCCAAGCTGATAAATATACGTAATTATCGTAATAATGTCAATATTTTTCAGTAAATCATCCGCCCGCCTCCAGTCCCGCTGTTGCAGCTCCGCGGCCAGCCCGCTCCGGTCGGGCCGGCTCCTGCGCCAGCCGTCGAGCGACCTCCAGCAGCAGCTGTCCCATCCTCTCCCCCGCCTGGTTCGCGGTGGCGGTGACCTCCTCATGCGTCAGCTTGGCCGGCGACAACCCCGTGCCCGGATTGGTGATCAGCGAGATGCCGAGCACGCGCAGATGACGCTGCCGCGCGACGATCACCTCCGGAGCCGTCGACATCGAGACGGCATCCCCTCCCAGCAGGTGCAGCATGCGCACCTCAGCCGCAGTCTCATAGGCCGGGCCGGTCACCCAGCAAAAAACCCCCTCACGCAGCTGAAGCCCCAATCCCGAAGCCGCATCCCGCGCTATTGCCAGCAGCCCCTGATCGTAACAATGCATCATATCCGGAAAACGCGGACCGAGCTGATCCTCCGGCCGGCCCACCAGGGGATTGCTGAATGTAAAGTTGAGCTGATCGGTGATGAGCATCAGATCACCGGCGGCGAAACCGGGATTAAGCCCCCCGCTGGCGGTGGTGACGATGAGCGTCTCCACGCCCAGACTCGCAAGCAGATGCACCGGAAAAGTGACCTGCGCCAGGGTGTATCCCTCATAAAAATGGACCCGGCCCTGTACAGCGACGACCGGCAGCCGGCCCAGACGGCCGGCGAACCAGCGGCCGGCATGACCCGGTACGGTCGAATGCGGATAATGGGGGATCTCCGCCGTGTCGATCTGCGTCGCATCCGGAATCAGATCGGAAAAGCGGCCCAATCCCGATCCGAGAATGATCGCAACCCGCGGCTTCTCCCTCAACCTGGGCTGGAGAACCGCCAGCGCCTCCCCGATCTTTTCCTTCAACAGCTTATCCAATGAGGTCGCCTCTCACTCCTTTTTGTCCTCGTCATCAGCCGCGAAAACCTCATGACAATAGCGGCAGCGCGCCTCGTACATATCCCGCGCGCCCACCACCACCCGCGCGGAGTCATGACTCAGGCGCTGCGTCCGGTTGGCGGGATTGCCGCACTTGACGCAGATGGCCATGGTTTTGGTGATATACTCGGCGACCGCCAGCAGCTGCGGAATGGGCTCGAACGGCCTGCCCATGTAATCCTGGTCCAGTCCGGCGACGATCACCCGCTTGCCGCTGTCCGCCAGCTCCTGGCAGACGTCGACCAGCTCCGGCCCGAAGAACTGAGCTTCATCAATGCCGATCACTGTGGCATCACCCGCCTGCTCCAGAATCTGCCGGGCCGAAGAGACCGGCAGCGAGGGCAAACGACCTTCATCATGCGATACAATATGCTCGGTCGAATAGCGGTCATCGATCACCGGCTTGAAGATGGCCACCTTCTGCCGGGCGATCTGGGCGCGACGCAGCCTGCGGATCAGCTCCTCGGTCTTGCCGCTGAACATGCTGCCGCATATCACTTCAATCCACCCGGTATCCTTTGGGACGATACTTAACATGCTCCACTCCTGATTGTTAATTGACCGGCACGCCTCAGGTTTGCTCCCACTGCGCCAGCTGTTTGGCAAAATGGCGGACGGAGTTGGGATAGAGCGAGCGCTCTTCCACTTTGGCAAAATCACCGACCATCTTTTCAATATCAGACGCCGAGAGCACCTCCGCAGCCCGGGGATAGAGCTTTTCATTCTCCAGCCGGATATGGTCGCGCCTCTTCTGGCAGTAGCTGCGCAAGTGGCCGGCGAGCGCCGCCTGCTCGGCCGCCCCGCACTTGCCCAGCCGCGCCATCGCCCGCGCGATCAACTCCCGCTCCGCCTCATGCTCCAGCAGCATCTCCTTGATCAACCCTTCCTGCGGAATCCCGTTCTCAACCATCAGCGGAAAGAGGTGGTTCTCCTCCTTGACATTATGTATGCGGTCGCCAAAGGAGAGCAGAAAATTGAGGATTTTCTCCAGGCGGCCCCGCTCTTCACTCCTCTGCGCCGCAGCGGCGGCCTCATGCTCCAGCAGATTCAGACCGCGCAGCAGCAGAGCGTGCTCCGTCATGAGCAGTTCCTGCCAGGTTCGGCTGCTATCCTCCGCTCCGTGCTGGTCCGGACGCAGGTCGGGATTCAGGGCCTGTATGCGCTGCAGGATCTTCGGCAGCACCTCCTCGACCGGAACCTCACCCGAGAGGACCAGATCGGCCTGCGCCCTGCTTGCCTGCACGTGCTCGATGAACATCGGCCGCACTGTCGTGCAGAACTGCTGGATGACCGACTCCATGGTACGGCCGCGCTCGAGAACGTCGCGCTGGAGCCGGCGGATGAAACAGATGTCCAGCGGCGTATCCACATAAATCTTGAGATCGAAAAGCGGCAGCATCTCCGGCACCGCATAGAGCAGCAGCCCATCGACCACCACCAGATCCGCCGGACCGGCCTGGGCGCTCTCCACCTTGCGATTGTGCACGGCAAAGTCATACAGGGGATGCTCGATCGCCCGGCCCGCGCGCAGCGCCCGCAAATGCACGGCCAGCAGGGAGAACTCGACGGCGTCCGGGTGATCATAATTGATCAGCTGGCGCTTTTCCAGGGTCAGATCGGAACGGTCGCGATAATAATCATCCTGCGAGAGCAGGACACCCCGCTGGTCAGGCAGCGAGGCCAGAATCTGTTCGGCGATAAAACTCTTGCCTGATCCGGAGGGACCGGCGATCCCGATGATCAGGCAGGGGGCGTTTTGCTTCTCGTCAGGCATTGGGCAGGTATCCATTGTCAAAGGCATGCGGTAAAAGCTCGCTCAGTGTCAGAACCTTGAACTCCTCTTCGCTGCGGGCCAGGATCACATCGATCTCCCCGGCCCATTCCCACAGCACCTGCCGGCAGGCGCCGCAGGGCGGACACCAGTTGCGGCCGCCCGAAACAATGGCGATGGCGGTGAAAAGGCTCTTGCCCTCGGAGAGCGCCCTGAACATCGCCACCCGTTCGGCGCAGATCGTCAGGCCGTAGGAGCTGCTCTCGATATTGAAGCCGGTCACGACTCCGCCATCCGCACAGAGCAGGGCCGCGCCTACCTGAAAATGGGAATAGAGTGCCTTGGCCCCTGCGCTGGCGGCGAATGCCGCGCGTATCAGCGGCACCGGATCGTATGTTTTATTTGGCATCTCTTCACCTGTTGGGATTGATATGACGCAGCGGAAAAAAAAATCCAAAGCCGCTCAGGACCTTGGATTTTTCACACTCAAGCCAGCCCGATTCGTTCACAATTCCCACCGTCCCGACCGGAGGCTGCAATTAAAAAGGTAAATCGTCGTTGACTTCGTTCTCGGCGTGCTGTCCCTGTCCATTGAAATCCGCCTCGCCCGGCGGGGGCGCGTCCACCGGCTCCACACTCTCCCGGTCACCCCGGCTGTCCAGCAGCTGAATGGATTCCGCCTGAATCTCTGTGGTGTACCGCTTGGTGCCGTCCTTGTCGTTCCATGACCGGGTTATCACTTTGCCTTCCACGTAGACCTTGCTGCCCTTTTTGGCATACTGGTTGATCACTTCGGCCAGCTTGCGCCATGCGACCACACGATGCCACTCGGTCTTGTCCTGCGATTTTCCCTCCTGATCTTTCCATGAGGTGTTGGTCGCAAGACTGAAGGTCAAAACGGCGGCTCCGGCGGGGGTGTACTTCAGTTCTGGATCTGCGCCCAGTCTTCCGATGAGCATGACTTTGTTCAAGGTGCCTTTACTATCGAAAGCCATTTGACGCCTCCTTGTTATAATTTATACTGCTTTTCGGGCCCGCCTCAGTTTATCTTACTAATAATTAACAAAATTGTCAAGGGAATTTATCGCCACAAAAGCGCCAAACCGTATGAAAAGACTTGAAATAAAGGCCTGATTATCGCTACATTATTCCTCTCTATTGAAAGGACACCATGAAGTACACCTGTCTGGAAACCGCTCTGGCCGAAATCGACTCTGAGGACCGCTTTTTTCAGCTGCTCCCGGGGAGGGTGGATCCCCTCCTGATGCGTTCGGTCGCCCGAATCGGCGTTGTAGAGCCCATTCACCTGCAGCTCCGCCCGGCGATGCGCGCCGGTGAAGAGCCCCTTGCACCACATTACCGCCCGGTCACGGGATTCCGCCGCCTCCAGGCCGCCGCAGCTGCAGGCCTCAGCCATATCCCGGCGATGATTCTTCCCGGAGACTGGGATGATCTGCAGGTCTATCGCTGGCTGGTGCAGCTAAAAGCCGCCCTGCGCCCCTTCTCGCCGCTCGAGGCCTCCCATGCCATCGCCGTACTCTCCGGCGCCTTCTCCCTCGGCATGGAGGAGATCCTGCGCGCCTGGTTCCCCCTGATGGGCCTGGCCCCCAACCCGAAACTCTTCGGCCTCTATGCCCCCCTGCGCCTGCTCGAACCGGAGCTGCAGGCCGCCCTGGCCGCCGATGAGCTCGGCATCGAAACGGCCGGCACACTGGCCGCAGCTGAACCGGCGGAACGCCTGGCCTTCTGGCATCTCAACAAAATTCTCCGCCTTGGCAAAAACCGGCAGCGCGAGTTCTGGCTGTTGCTCTCCGATATCGCTCGAATGAAGGCGACCACCCTGCCCGGGCTCCTCGAAGAGCCCGCCTGCATGAGCCTGTTCGACGAGCAAGCCCTCACCCCGTCACAAAAAGCCGATCGTTTCAAGAGCTTGCTCATGCAATGGCGCTATCCCGAATACAGCGCCACCCTTGCCCGCTTCGAGGAGCTGCTCCGCGCCGCCAAACTGCCCCCCGAACTCCACCTGCGACCGACCCCCTGGTTCGCCGGCGAAACGTACACCATCGACTTGTCCTTCTCCACCCCGGCTGAATACACCGCCCGTCTCGAGACCCTCCAGGAGATGCTGGCGCGCGGCCTGGTCGATCAGCTGACGGAACTGACATGAACAGCCCCCGCTATCAGCCCTTCATCCCCGCCCGTCTCTATATCGAGGAGGCGGTGCAGAACAACCCCTGGACGGCGCGCATCCTCGCCAACCTCCCCGGCGTCGAGCGCATCACCATCCCCGATGGGAAAGCCCTCCCGGATCCCCCTGCGTTGAAGAGCATTCTGCTCAGCCGCCAGCGCGGCCCCTTTCTGCGCTACTGTCCGGGCACCTCCCGGCATATTTGCTGCCTTTATCAAAACCTTGACATTGCCGCCGGATGCGATCTCGGCTGCTCCTACTGCATCCTGCAGGGCTACCTCAATGTCCCCATGACCACCCTCTACTGCAACCTCGACGATATGTTCGCCGAACTCGAACAGGTGCTCGACTCCCACCCGGACCAGTTCTACCGCATCGGCACCGGCGAACTCTCCGACAGCCTGACCTTCGACCACTTTACCGCCTGGAGCAGCGACCTGGTGCGTTTTTTCCGCCGGCGCCGCAACGCCATCATTGAACTCAAAAGCAAGAACACCCACATCGCCCACTTTATCCGTCAGCCCCATGACCGCCGCACAGTCGTCTCCTGGTCGGTCAACGCCGCCGCCATGGTCGCCAGCGAAGAGCCGCATACCCCGCCGCTCGCCGACCGCCTCGACGCAGCAGCCGAAGCTCAGGCGGCCGGCTTCTGGGTCGGCTTTCATTTCGATCCCATGATCCGCCACGAAGGCTGGGAAGAGGGTTACCGCGAGGTGGTCGAGCAGATCTTCAGCCGGATCAAACCCTGCAACATCGCCTGGATCAGCCTCGGCGCCCTGCGCTATCCCCCCTTCCTCGACGAGATCATCCGGGAGAACCATCCCGAGTCGCGGATCTACCTCGGCGAACTGCTCCCCGGAGCGGACCACAAATTCCGCTATTTCAAGCCGCAGCGCATCGAAATGTTCACCCGTATGTACCGCTGGATCAAGGCGCACGGCGAAGAGACGCCGGTCTATCTCTGCATGGAAAGCGACGAGGTGTGGCGCAAGGCCTTTGGATGGTCGCCGCACAGCTCCGCGGGACTCAAACGGATCCTCGATCAAAGAGTTGGCGGGTGACCGCGGGAAAATGCGCAGATCAGCCTCAATGCCCGTACTATCTCTAAATCAATACCCTGAACCGGAGACACAAGATGATCACAGAGTATATTTCCGAACTGGCCATAAAACTGCTCGATGCGGGTGGCTACTGGAGCGCGGCCCTGCTCATGATGCTCGAAAGCATGGTGGCGCCCGTCCCCAGTGAGGCCGTCATGCCTTTCGTCGGTTTTCTCGTCGCCGATGGCAAATGGAACCTCTCCCTTTCCATCCTGACCACCACGGTGGGCTCCATCGTCGGCTCGCTCCTCTCCTACTATATGGGCTATTACGGAGGCAAACCTCTGGTGCTGCAAGTCGGCAAGTACCTCCTCCTCGACCGTCACGACCTCGAGCTCACAGAAAAGTTTTTCGCCAAACGCAGCGGCACGCTCACGCTCTTTATCAGCCGTTTCATCCCCGTAATCCGCCACTTCATCTCCATCCCGGCGGGCATGGGCAAGATGCGCCTCCTCCCCTTTCTGACAGCGACCCTGGCAGGGGCCGCCATCTGGAACAGCTTTCTCCTCCTTCTTGGCATGAAGCTGCGCGAAAACTGGACCGTCGTGCAGACCTATTCGCACCAGGTGGATATTGTCGTGCTCCTGCTTCTGGCCGCTCTGGTTGGATGGTTCATCTACTCCCGTCTCAACCGCCGCAAAAAAGCTCATTCATGATCTCTGCCGAAAAAAAAGGCCCGCCGGATCGATCCGGCGGGCCTTTTTTTTCGAGGCCGCCTAGGCGTGGAGCATCACATGCGCCAGCACCTTGGCATCCTCCAGAGTGTTGGTTATCAAGGAAGATTCGTTCGGCTGGTGCGCTGTATCCATCAACGTGGACCAGACAGCGGCGGGAATGCCCGCGCGGCGAAAGATCGCAGCTACCGTGCCGCCGCCGATGCCCACACAGCGCGGCTCAACGCCCTTGATCTCCCTGATCGCCCGCTTCAAGGCCACAACCACCGGTGCGCCTTCCGGCGTGGGCGGTGCCGCTTCAGCGCGCTGCGCAAACTCGAGCCTGATCTTCACCCCGAAACGTTCATGCACCTCCTTCGCCATCGCCCGAATCTTTTTCTCCACCTCCGCCAGGGGGTACTCCGGCAAGACCCGGCAGTCAAAATAAAAGACCTCCTTGCCCGGCACCGTGTTGATGTTGGGCACATTGGCCTCATGCTTGGTCGGCTCGAAGGTGCTGATGGGAGGCTCAAAAAGCGGATTGCTGGCGGCAAAGATCTCCTCCAGATTATCCATCCTGACCACCAGATGGGCCGCTGCGCGGGCCGCATTGTTGCCCAGCTCCGGCGTGGAGCCGTGACACTGCCGGCCGAGGATGGTCACCTTGAGCCAGAGAATACTCTTCTCCGCAATCTCGATCAGCCGCCCCTTTTCATCCCCGGCATCCGGGACCAGGACCAGGTCGTCCGCACCGAATTGATCGGCATGGTGGGTCATCAAATACTCCAGGCCGTAGCGGCTCGAGGTCTCCTCGTCGGCGACCACGGCCAGGCCGAGATTGCAGGGGGGCTTGATCCCGGCCGTTTTAAAAGCCTTGACCGCCAGCAGGCCGGAGACCAGCCCCTGGTGGTTGTCCTCAGTCCCGCGGCCGAAAAGCTCATCCCCAACCACCTTCAATTCAAAAGGCCGGCTCTTCCACTTTTTCAGATCCCCCGCCGGCACCACATCAAGATGCGCAAGAACCCAGACCGTGCGGCTGCGCTCCTCGCCGTAGAGCTTGCACAACATATTCGGACGATAACCGCAGGAGACGCGCGGATCCGGAGCGTTCAGCTCGCGCAGCTCATCGAATCCCGTTTTTTCCAGCCAGCTGCGCATAAAATCGGCCTTTTCCTTCTCCCCTTGCCCGCCACTCTCGGGCGCCAGGGCGGGTATGGCCACCAGACTGCGCTGCAGGGCGATGACCTCTTCCCTGCCGCCGTCGATCACTCCGGCCAGCTTTTCCATCTGCTTCGCTTTGGACATAGAGCCTCCCGCTATTTTTTAATATTCAGATCAGCTTCATCGTGTGCAAGTAGCGGGCGATCATACCGCACCTGCAATCCGGGTGTTGGCCCGCAGATACTCAGCAGCCGCCGGGCCTTCGTTGAAGAGGAGATCGAGAAGAGAGAGTCCGGGTAAAAATCCCGGGACCTGCTGATGATAGGGCGCTGCGGTGAAATCAAGCATAACCAGGCCGATGCCCGCCGCCTTCAGCCGCGGCAGATCCAGCAGCCCCGCCTCGCCGGGATGAATCAGATAGCGATCGCACCCGCAAACTTGAGCCCAGGCCAGGAGGCGTCCGGTACGCTCCGACACTTCGGGGAGCCCGCTGCTGGAGATCATCTGCGCCCGGAGATCGAGACTGCCGGAGGCGAAACCGCCGGCCGCGGTCAGCAGTGCGGCGAGAGAACTCCCGGCGCTGCGGATGATCCCCTCCACCGCATCAGCATAGTAGTAATAGTAGGCGGCATTGTGATAGTTGTACTCCAGGGCGCGCCAGTGTTCGTCCGCCCAGGGCTGGCGGGCATCGATGGCGAGATCAGCGATGCGGGCGCCGGGCACACCGCTGCCCAGCACCGGCACCGAAAGCCAGCGCTGTCCGGTCAGGGTTCTGATCGCGGTCCTGTGCACACCCTCCTTGCGGCTGAATCGAAAAGTATCGGCGCGGACGATCACATCGGCGGCCGCAAGCTTGGCGCAGCCCGCTGGCGGCGGGAAATAGGCCGGGGGCTCCACAGCCAGGATCATCGCTGCGCCCCCAGACGGCTGTAGAGCTGCAGGAGGCTCTTGCGCTCCTCCTCCCAGCTGTAGTGGCGGCGGGCATAGGTCATACCGGCCCTCCCCATCGCCTCCGCCGCACCGGGATCGTCCAGCAGCAGCCGGATCGCCGCGACATGGGCGGTCACCTCATCCGCCTCGACCAGATAGCCGCATCCGGCCGGCGCAATCAGTTCGCGCAGCCCGGGCAGATCGCTGGCCACGATCGGCAGGCCGCAGGCCATGTACTCAAAGACCTTGTTGGGATAGCAGAGCTTCAGCAGCTGGGGATGGGGCTGCCAGGGCACCAGCCCGACCCGGGCGCGATACAGATGCTCCGCCACCTCTTCATGCGGCACCAGGGAGATGTAAGTGATGATATCATGGACGCTTTGCTCCCGGGCGTACTGCCTCACCTCTTCCCGCACATGCGCCTCGTTGAAAGGGCCGAGACAGATCAACCTGACCCGTGGATGACTCTGCTTCAGCCCGGCCATGATTTCGACCAGCATCCGCGCCCCGCGCGGGATGCTCAGCCCCCCGAGATAGATGATCTCCTCATGCCTCACCGGCTGTTCCGGCGGCTGAAAAATCTCGAGCCGTGGAAAATTGCGCACCATAACCGTGCGGCAGCCGCGGCGGCGCAGCCGCTCCTCCTGGTCGGGAACCACACAGATGACCGCATCGAGATGACGGGCCAACGCCGGCTCGAACCAGGCCACCAGCCGCGAAAGCAGGGGCTTCAGCCAGCCGGGCAGCCACGCCCGTTCAAGGATGGCCTCCGGATAATTCTCGTGGCAGTCGTAGATGACCGCTCTGCGACTCCACAGTTTGAGCAGCAGCCCGACCGGCAGCAGTTCCAGATCGTGAAAATGGTAGACCTCCGCCTTTTCGCCCAGACAGGCGCGCAACCAACGCCAGGAGGAAAAGAGCCGCCCCAGGCGGCCTGCTGGCGGCTTCAATCCGATAATCTCCACACCCTCGCGCCGCTCACGGGTAAAGGGGGCATGGACCAGAAGGGTGACCGCATGGCCCGCCTCAGCCAGGCTGCGCGCCTGACGATGAAACACCCGCACGTCATAAGGGCGGTGCACACTGGTGAAAATGCACACCCGCAGCGCCGCCTCTTTTACCCTCCCGGCAGGCATCAATCCAGCACCATACTCAGACCAATGCGATGCCGCTCCCGGTCGATGGTGATCACCTTGACCTCGACCACATCCCCGACCTTGACGATATCCAGAGGATGCTTGACGAACTTTTTCGCCATGCGGCTGAGATGGACGAGGCCGTCTTCCTTGACGCCGATATCGACAAAGGCCCCGAAATCGACGACATTGCGCACTGTACCCTTGAGCACCATCCCCTCACTCAGATCCTCGATGCTGAGCACATCGCTGCGCAGGATCGGCTTGGGCATCTCGTCGCGCGGATCACGGTTGGGCTTTTCCAGACTGACGATGATATCCTGAAGGGTCTCCGGACCGCAGCCGCACACCGCCGCCATCTCGGCCAGGGATCGCCCGCTCTGCTTGAGCCGCTGGCTCACCAGCCGGCCATTTTCCTGCACCTGGACCGCATCGAGGCCGAGCTCCTGCAGGAGCCGCTCCGCGGCCGGGTAGGATTCGGGATGGACCGCCGTCCGGTCGAAAAACCGGTCGCTCTCAGGCAGGCGCAGAAAACCCGCCGCCTGCACAAAGGCATTCTCGCCCAGCCCCTTGACCGCCTTGATCTCCTCGCGGGCGGTAAATTTTCCCCTCTCTTCCCGGTACCGGACGATATTCTCCGCCACCCGGCCATTGACACCGGAGACGTACTGCAGCAGCGAGGCCGAGGCGGTGTTCAGATCGACGCCGACACTGTTGACGCACGATTCCACCACCTGATCGAGGGATTCGGCCAGACGGAGCTGATCGACATCATGCTGATAAAGCCCCACCCCGATTGATTTGGGATCGATCTTGACCAGCTCGGAAAGGGGATCAAGCAGGCGTCGGGCGATGGAGATGTTGCCGCGCAGCGAAGCCTCCAGATCCGGGAATTCCTTCCTGGCCACCGGCGAGGCGGAATAGACCGAGGCTCCCGCCTCGCTGACGATGACATACTGGACCAGCCGGCCGCATTCCGCGATCACTTCGGCGGCCAGCTTCTCCGTCTCCCGGCTGGCCGTGCCGTTACCGATGGCGATGATGTCGATCTGATAATCCTCGATGAACTCGTTGATCGTCTCCTTGGCCTCCCGCCAGCGCCGCTGCGGTTCGTGGGGATAGATGGTGCCGCCTTCGAGATATTTGCCCGTCCGGTCAATAGCGGCAATCTTGCAGCCGGTGCGGAAACCGGGATCGATGCCGAGTATGACCTTGCCGCGCAGGGGGGGCTGCATCAGAAGCGCGCGCAGATTCTGGGCAAAGATGCGGATGGCGTGTTCATCCGCCCGCTCCGAGAGCAGATTGCGGATCTCCCGCTCGATCGCCGGGGCGATGAGGCGATGATAGCCGTCAGCGACCGCCATTTTCAGCTCTCCGGTGAAGATGCTGCGCGGCTGGGTTATGTAGAGTTTTTCGATCTCCAGCACAAGCTCTGCCTCCGGCGCCTCGACCTCCGCACGCAGAAAATTTTCACGCTCGCCACGATTGATGGCCAGAATGCGGTGGGGCGGAATGGTCTTGACCGGCTCGGAAAACTGCTTGTAGATCTCGTACTCCTTGCAGTTGTCGGGATCCCTGGCTTCCGAGGCCAGAAAACCCCTGGCCAGGGTCAGCTCGCGCACCGTCTGCCGGACCCGCGCATCATCGGAGATCGTCTCGGCGCAGATATCGCGCGCCCCCGCCAGCGCCGCCTCCGCATCCTCCACCCCCTTTTCCGCATCCACATACTGCCGGGCGTACTCGAGGGGATCCCCGCTGAGGATCTCCTGGGCGAGTATGAGCTGCGCCAGCGGCTCCAGCCCCTTCTCGCGCGCCATCGTCGCCCGGGTGCGGCGCTTTGGCTTGAAGGGAAGGTAGAGGTCCTCCAGCGCCTGCAGCTTGTCAGCCGCCCGCAGGGCCGCCTCCAGCTCGGGCGTCAGCTTGCCCTGCTCCTCGATGCTCTTGAGGATCGCCTGCCGGCGCTCCTCGAGATTGCGCATATATTTGATCCGCTCCTGGATGGCGCGTATCTGCTCCTCATCCAGACTTCCGGTCGCCTCCTTGCGATAACGCGCAATGAAGGGGACGGTGTTGTCCGCATCCAGCAACTCGATCGTGCTCTTGACCTGGCTCCAACCCAGGCTCAACTCTTCCGCGATGGCGGTGTACATCTGCTGCTCTTCCACGCTGATATTCCTGTTTTTGATTCAAGGGCCGGTTGATAGTGATGCTAAATATATCCCGTGGAAGGGAGAAAAGCAAGTTTTTTGCCTTTCGCACCGCCAATCATAACACTTATGGAATCTAAATCCCGCCGGGCGCGTTATAATAAGAGCGCATATTCGCAAAAATGGGTCTTGACTTTTTGCTTTTATTTTGCTAATTGTAATATTACACTGCGGTCCGGCTGTTCTTATGACCGGGCTGCCTGATAAACCGACAATCCATAACAGCCCATAACAAGATTGCGGCCACAATAATCTCATCATCACTATCAGGAGGAAATCACCATGTCAGAGAGTGGATTCGATCGCGACAGTTTCTTCAAAGGCCTGCTCATCGGCGGTACCCTGGGCGCCCTGGCGGCCCTGCTTTTCGCCCCCAAGTCAGGTAAAGAGCTGCGCGGCGATATCGTCCGTAAAAGCGAAGAGGCGGTCGAGGGCTCCAAACGCATCTACCATGATGCCCGCTCCCGTGCCTCCGCCATCATCACCGAAGCAGTCGAAAAGGCCCAGGCCTTGCGTGAAGAGGCCAGCGAACAGCTCGCCACCGCCCGCATCAAAGCCGAAGAGCTCCTCACCTCCGCCAACCAGAAAGTAGAAGAGCTGGGCGACACGGCCAAAGGCTATATCTACGACACCAAGGAAGAGGTCGCAAAAAAAAAAGTGAAGGCTGAAAAAGCGGTCACTGCAGGTGTGCTAGCCGCGCGTAAGGAGTTCGGCAAAAAGTAACCCCCAACGCGGAAGGAGTGCCCCTGTCATGCTAGAGTACAGCGTGGTCGTCATCGCCGCAGTCATGGTCCTGACCTGGGTTGCCTTGATCGTGACGCTCTTTTACGTCATCCGGCTGATCAAATCGGTACAGCGCCTGACCGAGGAAGCACGGCCCCATATCGCACCAATCAGCCACGATATCACGATCATCACACAGAAAACAGCGCGCATCCTCGAATCAGTCCAGCGTCAAACCTTCATGATTGAGGAGAGTGTGGACAACGTCCGCCAGATCTCCCGCAATGTGAAGGATTTCGAGGAAAATGTGCTCGCTAAAATAGCCATGCCCGCAGTCAAGATCTCTCAACTGGGTCAAGGCATCAAGCGCGGCTTCGATACGGTTTACAACCGGCTCATCCATCGCCGAAAATGACCTCTCGCCTGAACCATTGCGATAAAAGCCCTGCTGCTTCAGTACACAGCAGGGCTTTTCATTGGCACGCTCCCGCAAGCCCGGCAACCCCTGTTCTTCAGATACACTACAGGAGCACCGGATCACTCTCCCGCCTCGTTTTGGTTTCGCTCCCTGGACCTCTCAGACAAAACAAGGAAATGCCATGAAAAGAATACTCCTCATCCTGTTCCTGATCGCAGCGGCTGCGATGACCCAAGCCGCAGACTCCGGCACCCTTCTCCTCCGCTTCCCGGACATCCATGGAGATCAGGTCGTTTTCAGCTATGCCGGCAATCTCTATACCGTCTCTACGCAGGGGGGCATCGCACGCCGCCTGACCAGCCACGACGGCTACGAAATGTTCGCCCGCTTCTCTCCCGACGGCCGGCAGATCGCCTTCACCGGACAGTACGACGGCAACACGGAAGTCTTTTTAATCCCCGCCCAGGGCGGCGTGCCCCGGCGCCTGACCTGGACCGCCACCCTCGATCGTGATGAGGTCTCCGACCGCATGGGACCCAACACCATCGTCATGGGTTGGACTCCCGACGGCCAGCAAATCCTTTTCCGCTCTCGCATGCGCGAGTTCAATGACTTTAAAGGACAACTCTATCTGGCCCCGGTCAACGGCGGAATGCCGGAACAGCTTCCCCTCCCGCGCGGCGGCTTCTCCTCCTTCTCGCCAGACGGCAACCGGCTCGCCTATAACCGCATCTTCCGCGAATTCAGAACATGGAAACGCTACCGCGGCGGCATGGCCGACGATATCTGGATCTATGACCGGAAGAGCAAAGAGACCCGCAACCTCACCGACCATCCGGCCTCCGATATATTTCCGATGTGGTCGGGAGATAAGATCTATTTTCTCTCCGACCGTGATGAGAATAAACGGATGAACCTCTACGTCTGCACCCCCGAGGGCGGAGAGACACGCCAACTCACCTTTTTCAATGATTATGACATCAAATTCCCCTCCCTCGGCACGGACGCCATCGTCTTTGAAAAAGGCGGCGCCATCTACCGCTTCGATCTCACCGCCGGCACCGCCGCGGCCATCCCGATCACTGTCGCCGAGGATTTCGCCGCCAGCCGCTCAGGCCTCCTCGATGTGAGCCAGTCGATCGCTAATTTCGAAATCTCTCCCGACGGACAGCGTGCCCTCTTCGGCGCCCGCGGCGATCTCTTCACCACCCCGGCCAAATACGGCGAAATTCGCAACCTCACAGCCACACCCGGCATTCACGAACGCAGCAGCAGCTGGTCACCGGACGGCCGCTGGATAGCCGCCATCTCCGATCGCAGCGGCGAGGACGAAATCTGGCTCTTCAGCCAGGAGGGCAAAACCGCGCCCCGGCAGATCACCCGCAACGGCGATGTCTACAAATACCGGCCACACTGGTCACCGGACAGCCGCAAGCTGCTCTGGGCGGACAAAAAACTGCGTCTGCAGTATGTCGATATTGAATCCCGGGAGATCACCCTCGTCGACAGCGCCCGGGTCTTTGAATTCAACGACTATGCCTGGTCGCCCAACAACAAGTGGATTGTCTACACCCGCAGCGAAGAGGAGATGATGCCGCGCCTCTACCTCTATTCGGTGGCCACCAAAACCACAACCCCGATCAGCGACGGCTGGTTTGACTGCGCCAATCCGGTCTTCAGCAGCGACGACCGCTACCTCTTTTTCGTCTCCGACCGCGATTTTAATCCCCTCTACAGCCAGACCGAATGGAACCACATCTATCGCGACATGTCGCGCATCTACATGATGACCCTGGCCCGCGATACGAAATCCCCCTTTGAGCCGAAAAGCGACGAGGTCCAGATCGGCGAAAGCGCGCCGGCTGCTGCCGGAAACAAAACGGGCAAAAAAGAGGAGAAGAAAGAGAATTCCTTCGCCATCACCACCTCCAGGATCGACGTCGAGGGGCTCGCGCAGCGCATTATCGGTCTGCCGGTCAAACCCGCCAATTACAGTCACCTGACCTCCGTGGCGGATAAACTCTACTATACCCGCCGCGGCAGCAGAGACGAAAAGCCCCTCCTGCTATTCTATGATCTTAAAGAGCTCAAGGAGACGGAACTGGGTCAAATCGACGGCTATGAAATCTCCGCCAATCAGAAAAAGATGCTCGTCAAGCAGGGTCCCGCCTACGCCATCATCGATCTGCCGACCGCCAAAATCGAAATCAAGGACAAGCTCAACCTCGACGGCATGGAGGTTAATCTTGATCGCAAGGCGGAATGGCAGCAAATCTTCACCGAAAGCTGGCGGCAGATGCGTGACTTTTTCTACGCTCCCAATATGCACGGGGTGGACTGGCTCACCGTCAGGGAGAAATATGCAGCGCTGGTCCCCTTTGTGGAGCACCGCGCCGACCTCTCCTACCTCATCGGCGAAATGATCGGCGAGCTTGGCGCCGGCCACACCTACGTCGGCGGCGGAGATCTGCCCAAACCCCGGCGGATAAAACTGGGCCTGCTCGGCGCCCGGATCAGCAAGGATCCCGGGAGCGGTTATTTCCGCATCGACAGCATCCTCAAAGGAGAAAACTGGCAAGCCAAAAACCGTTCTCCCCTCACCGAGATCGGGGTCGACGCCCGCGAGGGAGACTATATCCTCGCCGTCAACGGAAAATCCACGACGGAGATGCCCAACCTCTATGAAGCCCTCGTCGGCAAGGCTGGCAAGCAGGTGCAGTTGACCCTCAACAGCGCCGCCAACACCGCCAACAGCCGCGAGGTGACCGTCGTGCCGATCGATAATGAGGCGGAACTCTATTACTACTCCTGGGTTCAGAGCAATATCGCCCGGGTGAACAAGGCGACCGGCGGCCAGGTCGGCTATATCCACATCCCCGACATGGGGGTGAAAGGCCTGAACGAATTCATCAAATACTACTATCCCCAGCTGCAGAAAAAAGCGCTGATCATCGACGACCGCGGCAACGGCGGCGGCAACGTCTCGCCCATGATCATCGAACGGCTCCGTCGCGAGATCACCATGTTCACTTTCGCACGCAACACCGTGGCCTCGGTCGATCCCGGCGGCATGCAGTGGGGCCCGAAGATCTGTCTGATCGACGAGTTCTCCGCCTCCGACGGTGATCTCTTCCCTTACCGCTTCAGACAGATGAAACTGGGCAAACTGGTGGGCAAGCGCACCTGGGGCGGTGTAGTGGGCATCCGCGGCTCACTGCCCTTCCTCGACGGCGGCTCGCTCAACAAACCCGAATTTTCCCGCTTTGGTCTGGATGGCAAGGAGTGGATCATCGAAGGCACCGGCGTGGAACCGGATGTCCGGGTCGACAACGATCCCGCCCTTGAATTCAGCGGCACGGATCAACAGCTCGACAAGGCGATTGAGCTGATCCTCGAGGAACTGAAGAACTGGCAGAATACCGTCCCGCCCGTTCCCCCTTATCCGGTGCGCTGAGAAGCCCGGCCTCCTTGCGGCGGTGGCGGCAAACCGCAAGGAGGCCTTCTTCCTGCCAGCGATGTTCAGGCCGGCGCTGAGATTGGCAACTTTTTTGTTGGGAATATGATGGAAAATTCGTATATTTAACTCTTTGTTTTTTACGAATTACATCATTAACTCAGAGCTAACCATGGCCATCGATCTGCAAAAAATGCGTAACATCGGCATCAGCGCCCACATCGATTCCGGCAAGACAACGCTGACCGAAAGGATTCTCTTCTACACCCAGAAAATCCATGCCATCCATGAAGTCCGCGGCCGAGACGGCGTGGGCGCCACCATGGACTCAATGGATCTCGAGCGTGAACGCGGCATCACCATCTCCTCCGCCTCCACCAACGTGACCTGGAACAAGAGCCCGATCAATATCATCGACACCCCGGGCCACGTCGATTTCACCATTGAGGTGGAACGCTCCCTGCGCGTCCTCGACGGCGCGGTGCTCGTCCTGTGCGCCGTGGGAGGGGTGCAATCCCAGACCCTCACCGTCGACCGGCAGATGACCCGCTACAAGGTTCCCCGCCTCGCCTTTGTCAATAAATGCGACCGTATGGGCGCCGATCCGGAACGCGTCGTCGAGCAGCTGCGCGACAAACTCGGCCATAATGCGGTTCTGATGCAGCTGCCGATCGGCCT
>JAKQKF010000159.1 GCA_029560815.1 bacterium | reverse complement strand
ACAGGGTTCCTATGACGAGATGGTCTTCCGCGCCATGGTTTGCGACCGGGCCCCTTTTTACAATGTGGTCGGGCTCGAAGCGGAGGGGACAGCGATCGATTTCCAGGTCGGCGCCAATTCCTATCTCTACGGCGCCCGTTTTGTCAGCTATCTCGGTTATGAGTACGGACCGGAAAAGGTGGTGGAGTGGTACAAACGCAGCGAGGGCAGCAAGCGTTATTTCGCAGCGCAGTTCAAAAAGGTCTTCGGGACCAGCCTCGCCGTTGAGTGGTCGCGCTGGATTGCCTGGGAGCACCAGTGGCAGCAGGCCAACCTCGATTCTCTTCACCGCCATCCGGTGACCCCGTTTCGCGCGATTTCGCGGCGGGCCCTTGGCTCGGTCTCGCGCGGCTTTTACGATCCCGCCCGCAATAAATGGTACGCCGCGCTTCTCTATCCCGGCCAGGTCGCCCACATCGCCGCCCTGGACCTCGCCACCGGTGATCTCGAGCCGATCTGCGAGGTCAAAGGCCCGACCCTCTATTCGGTGACTTCGCTGGCCTGGAATCCCGCTGACGAGGCCCTTTTTTATACCAGCGACAATCAGCGCTGGCGCGACCTCAATATCGTTGATGTCCAAACCGGCCGCTCGCAGCGGCTGATCAAGGATGGCCGCATCGGCGACCTCGCCTATAATCGCACCGACAGCACCCTCTGGGGCGTGCGCCACTTTAACGGCTTTTCGACCCTGGTCGCCATTCCCTGGCCCTGGCGGGAGTGGAAACAGGTACGCTCTTTTCCGTACGGTCAGGACATCTTCGACCTCGACCTCTCGCCGGATGGATCGACCCTGACCGCCTCCCTGGTCGAAATTTCCGGGCGGCAGAAGCTGATCAAAATCGCCACCGCCCGGCCCGATACCTTTCAGGTGCTCTTTGACTTTGAAAACAGCCTGCCGCAGAGTTTCGTCTTTTCGCCCGACGGCCGTTTCAGCTATGGCTCCTCCTATTATTCGGGGGTCTCCAATATCTATCGCTACGACTGGGCCAGGGCGGATATGGATATCCTGAGCAACGCCGAGACCGGTTTTTTTCAGCCGTTCCCCCTCTCTGATGACTCCCTGCTGGTCATGCGCTACAGCGGCCGCGGCTTTATCCCGGGCAAGATCGCCATTCAGGTTCCGGAACGGGTGAGCGCCGTCACCTTTCTCGGCGCCGCCCTCGCTGAAAAGCACCCCGTTGTGCGCGGATGGAAGATCGGCTCCCCGGCCCGTATTGCGCCCGATTCCCTGCTTCATCCTGCCGGACCTTATCATTCCCTCAGCCATTTGCGCCTGGGCTCGGCCTGGCCAGTCGTCCGCGGCTACAAGGAGAGCGCCGCCATCGGCTACCGCGCCAACTTTATGGATCTCATCGGCGCGGCCGGCATGAGCGTCTCGGCCCTCTACAGCCCGGATCGAATATTGCCCGCCGATGAGCGGCTCCACCTGGGGTTCGAGGGGCACTGGTGGCAGTGGGACGTCAGTGCCACGCTCAACAACGCCGATTTCTACGATCTCTTCGGCCCGACCAAAATCAGCCGCAAGGGCTATGCCCTGCAGGCGCAATATCGCAAGAACCTGATTTATGACAAACCTCGCACCCTGGACCTCTCCGCCAGCGTCCAGCATTACGGCGGCATGGACCGTCTGCCGGATTACCAGAACATCCTGGCCTCCTACGACCGCATGTCCGCCGCCAGGATCGCCCTGGATTACCAGTACCTGCGCAAGTCCCTGGGTGCGGTCGATGACGAGAAGGGGATACGCCTGCGCACCTTCACAGCAGCCTCCCTGGTCAACGGCCAACTCTATCCGCGGATCTACAGTCACCTCGATTTTGGCCTCCCGCTCGCCCTCGACCACTCCTCGCTCTGGCTGCGCACCTCGGCCGGCTATTGCTTCGGCAGCGCAGAGAATCCCTTTACCAACTTTTTCTTCGGCGGTTTTGGTAACAACTGGGTCGACCGGGGAACGGAAAAGCGCTATCGGGAATACTTTAGTTTTCCGGGCCTTGAGCTGAACGCCCTGGGGGGCAGGAGCTACAGCAAGGCCATGATCGAGTGGAATCTGCCGCCCCTGCGCTTCAGCAGCCTTGGCTTTACCAGCCTCTACTGCCGCTGGCTGCGTACCGCCTTGTTCGCCTCCGCCATTCTGACCAATCCGGAACGCGCTAAGGGCGACCCGGCATCGGGCGCTCTGGGGATTCGCCGCAGCCTGGCCAACCTCGGCATCCAGGCCGATTTTCGCCTCGTGAGTCTGTCGCGTTTCGACTCGACCTTTTCTTTGGGGTACGCTGTTGCCCTTGAGGGCGAAAGG
>JAKQKF010000158.1 GCA_029560815.1 bacterium | reverse complement strand
AGATGGGCTCCGGGCAGGAGGAAAGAACCGCCGCGGCCTTTGGCGGCAGTTTTGCCCGTCCGGCGGCCGCAAGTGATAAAGTCCTTTTGCGCGGCTTGCAGCGTGAAGCGCAGGCCAGGCACTCGACCGCGCGAAACAGTTCTCCGTGGGCGGGAATTCCGCACTCCTGGGCCTCGCGTTTGAAGGCTCGAAGCGCGTCGCGCCGGCCGATGACCCAGATGATCAAAACTTTTCCTTCACGGTCCGCCGCCGCCTTGAAATTTTTCAGCTTTTCATAGTTGGGGTAGAGGCCGACGAAGAAGTGCATAAAGAGGACATCCACTTTCGGGTCCTTCACCAGGGCGTTGAAAGCCCCGACATAGGCGGCCAGCGCGCCTTTCCCGGCAAACGCGGGAAACAGGTCCACGGGGTTTTCGGCAGGCATCCAGTCGGGAAAGATATTGGCCAGTTCTTTTATGGTTGACGCGGAAAGATCCGCGACGCTAAGCCCATGCTGTTCGACCAGATCGCAGGACAGAATGCCCGCGCCGCCGCTGAAGGTCAAAATGGCCGTTCGGCACCGCTTCGGGGTGTGGCCGATCATGGCCAGCGCCCGCGTGACTTCCATCATCTGGTGAAAGTCCCGCGCGAGCGTCACGCCGGCGAGCGACAGGAGCGAATCCTGAAGCCTCGCGTTTCCGGCCAGGCTCGAGGTGTGGGAAAGGGCGGCCTTGGCGCCGGACCTGCTTTTGCCACCCTTGAGCAGGACGATCGGCTTTCTTGCCCGGTCCGCCAGCTCCAGAAATCTGCGCCCCCTCACGATGGATTCCAGATAAAGGGCAATGGCGTCGGTTTCCTCGTCTTCCAGCAGGTATTCCAGTACATCGCATTCGTCGATGTCCATTTTGTTGCCGATGGAGCAGGCCTTGGCGATGCCCACGGCCCGCTCGCTCATCAGATCGGCCAGAAATCCGGCGGACAGCATGCCGCTCTGCACGACCATGGAAATGCGCCCGGCAATCAGGCCGTCGTTGTGAATGTTGGGGTGCATGAACGTGAAAAAGAATTTCCGGGGAATGTCCACCAGCCCCATGCAGTTGGGGCCCCAGAGGCGAATGCCCGCTTCCCGCGCGACGGCAAGGCAGCGCTCCTGCAGGGCGCGCCCCGCGGGGCCGGTTTCGGCAAAGCCTGCGCTTTCGATGATGACGCGCCGGATGCCCTTTCGTCCGCAGGCGGTCAGCGCCTCGGGCGCGGCAGGCGCCGGGACGATGACGATGGCCAGATCCACCGGGCCGTGAATGTCTTCCACCGTCGCGTAGCAGGGCAGGGACTGAATCTCAGCATAATTAGGATTGACGGGATATACGCTGCCCGTGAAACCCATGCTGAGGTTCACGAGAAGCTGATTGCCCAGACTGTTTTGGCGCGGGGTTGCGCCGATGACGGCAATGGATGCGGGATCGAAAAAAGTCTTCATGAAAGATCGCTCCGAAAGAAAGTTGTGTGTGCCCTGTGGCCGTCTTGATACCATATTGGGAAAATCTGTCAATAATTGATAGGCGATAGGCAATGGGGGATGAGCGAATGTAGTGCGGGGTGAACCCCGCTGTAAGCGCGCCTGATAACCTGACCACCCGATGACCTAAAGGTCTCGCGAGGT
>JAKQKF010000128.1 GCA_029560815.1 bacterium | reverse complement strand
ATCACCGGTTTGCCCCGTGCGCAGGAGCGCAGGACGTCGATCATCATGGCGTCATCCATCTGGGTGAAGCCGTGAAGATCGCCGTACTGCCCGATATTCCAGGGATCGTTGGCGGTCGAGGTGACCGGGAAGCCCTGCACGAAGACATGGTGGCACATGATGGGATGGCGTCCCTGGTCGATTTCGCGCGCGATTTCGAAGCGGCGGCGGACGTTCTCGCCGAGGGTGTGTACGAAAAACATGCGCCAGTCGATCAGGTCGTTGAAAGTGTTGCGGGTGATCGGGAGTTCGGCCTCATCAAAGCTGCGATAGTTCCGGTTCCAGCATTCGTTTAGCCGGTCGATCGAGTCATATTTGCCGGCCAGCCAGAGCCTGAATTTCGCCTGGCAGTTCGGGCAGTAGCAGAGCATGTCGCTCATCCGGGCAGCATCATCTGCGTAGAGACGCATCTCGGCCATGCTCGAGGTCAGTTCGGGCTCGCTGCCGACATTCCAGATCGCCAGCGCCGGATGCTCCTTGTAGCGCTCTACAGTGGCGGCAAGAAACCGGAAAAAGTGACTGATGACTCCGTCGTGGTTGAAACAGTAGCCGAGCCCACCGATCTGGCGATGGGGCTGGGTCTGCGGGCCGATGCGGCGGCCGTCCAGCGTCACCATCGATGCATCCGGATAGAGGCGGTATATCCAGGCGGGGGCGACATCGAAGATGGTGTTGAGCATCACGTGCAGCTTCCTGGCCAGAGCCAGTTCCATAAGCCGGTCGATGTCCTCAAACCGGAATTCGTCCTCCGTTGGGTGGTTCCAGCGCCACTGAACCCAAAACTTGACGGTATTGAAGCCCAGGGCGGCCATCCGATCGAGGTCCCGCTCCCACTCCCCGGCATGTGGCGAGGGGGCGCGGTAATACTGGCTGCCGAAAGGGATATATTCTTCTTTCAGGAGTTGACGCATAAGTATCGGCCTTATCAAATGATAAAAGGTGACAGATGTTTGCGTCCGAGCACCAGCCCCCGCTTGATTTTTTCCTCGCTCCCCTCCCAGACCGGATCCTCATGTTCGATGGAGAGGACATAATCGTAGCCGTTTTCCTGCAGTGCGGAAATGAATGCACGCCAGTCGATCTCACCCAGTCCTGGCAGCCGGTAGCGCCACCAGCCCGACTTCCAGGGAGCTGGATCGATCTGGGTGCCGAAGATGGAGTGATGATGACGGCCTTCGGGAAGGATCTCGGTATCCTTGGCATGGGCATGAAAGATTTTCGGGGCGAACTCCCGCACCGCGCGGAGGTAATCAATACCCAGCCAGTGCAGATGGGAAGGATCCAGATTGAGTCCGAAATTATCGGACGGGACCTCGTTGAAAAGGGCACTCCAGAGTTCGGGTGAAAAGGCATAGTTGCCGGGGAAGCCGAACCGGACCCAGTTCTCCATGGGGCAGTTTTCGATCATGATCCGCACCCCCTTGTCCGCAGCATAGGCGGTCAGCCCGCGAAAGACCCCGCCAATCTCCCTGATATTTTCGGCCGGTGAGAGATCCGGCCGGGCGCCGACGAAGGTCCCGACCAATCCGACTTGCAGCAGTGCCGCCGTATCGATCACCCTGCGGAGATGGTCGTGATAACCCTCACGCTGCGCCAGATCGGGATGCAGATTGTTATCATAATAGGCCAGGGCCGAGATTTCCAGATCATGCTCCCGGAAAAGCTCCGTAACCCGACTGGCCTCAGCCGGTGTCATTTTCGCGGCATCGATCTGCCGCGCCTGATAGTCGCGGTCCGAGGCCACCGGCCAGGCCGCCAGTTCGAGGGCTTGAAACTGATTCTCCTGCGCCCACTGCAGCAGATCCGCCAGGGCGATGTCAGGCAGACAGGCGATTAAAAAGCCAAGCTTCATGATTGGTTCTCCTTATCAAACCGGAAATCATCGAAATCCATCCGATAATGTCAGCTGTTGTGCGCGAGCGATCATCTCTTTCACCTCCGGCAAATCCATGGCCTGAGCGGCGCTGTAAAGGCAGAGGGCAGGGATGACATGCAATTTTGCATAGGCGCTCTCCTGAAAGGCAAACATGGGATGGGACGGATGCCTGGTGAGCAGATGCGCCATAAAGCGGCAGTAGGGACTGAAAAGCGCTGTCGAGACCGGGTGGGCGGAGCGCCAGGAGAGCTGTCCTTCCATGCCGTGCACTTCGGTGATACTGTCGATACCATGAATTTGGGCCATCGGCAGGGGATTGAGCAGATGTTCATGCATCCCTTCACCCGCGAAGAGAATCTCCGGCATCGCCTCCTGCAGGCGTCGAATATGGGTGCGCATGCCTTCGATGAAATTGGGTCCACGGCTGACATTGAAGGCGAGCAGGGTTTGATCGAGAAATACTCCGTCGATCCCGAAGCGACGGACGAGATCTCCGATGACATCGACCATCAGGTCGCCCCACGCCCTGACACCGGGATTGATGTAGGCGAAGTAGGGTTCTGCCAGCCAGTCGCCGTCCATATCCAGTCCCCATCCCTGGGGCCGCCCGAAACAATCGATCACCTGATGTTCCCGGAAGCGGGGGAAGTGGGGATGGTTGAAGGTCATGGCCAGGACGTTGGTGTGAATCATCACCCTGAATCCCCAGCTGTGAGCGGCCTCGATGAGGCGGGCAAATTCCGCAGCTCCACCGCACTGCGCGCTGGGATGATAATCCGGGGCATGCGAGTCGATACCATGCATGGCGAAGCCGGGGAGATAGACCAGGGTCTGGCGCGGATCATGCATTCCCCGCCAGGCCTGCAGCCGCTCGACCATTTGGGCGAAGGTGTGCATGGGGGCGATGGAATCTCGCCGCGCTCCCCACAGCTCGAGCACGAAATTGATCTCGCGTGCCCAGGCGGGAAAGGAGGCTTTCTGCTGCAGGGGGCGCAGATCAAAGGCCTCCTCGAGCCAACGCTGGTGGCGTTCGACTGCAACCTCCCAGCCGCCGTTTATGCCGTCAAGATACCACTCCGCCTCAAGGGTGCACGGAAAGGGCGGCCGGGCTTCACAGCCGTAGGTCCAGGCAAAACCGTCGCTCGACCGGCCGACGCGCAGCAGCTTGAGGTCGGGTTTTTCATCCCTTGAGAAAAGCCAGAGTCCCCCACCGCCCTTTTTGCCGACGACAAATTGGGCATTCCACCAGAAGGGATATTTATAGCTCAGGGTGGTTTCAGCCGGCATCGCCCCGCTCAGAGCTTGGCCGCCGAGGGCGGGGATGATGACCTCGTCGAATTGAAGTCCGGACAGGCGCCACTCAACCAGCCAAATCGGCTCCGGCGCGTAGGCCTGCAAACGGAAGCGCAGGCCCTGTTCGGCGGCATGAATCTGCAGTTCCGCACGCCAGGCTCCACTCTCATCCTGGAAGAGCAGTTCAGCGCTGGCAGGCCCGGAAGCGGATGAGCTGACGCGGGAGAGCAGAACCGGTTCCGACACAGCTGCCGGAGTGCGGATGAGAATGGCCTGCCGGCTCGTGCTGCCGACCGGGGTCCCGTCGGCCAGTTTGATCTCGCTGATCTGGTCGGGCTGATCTGCGAAAATAAACGCTGTTTTTGAATTGGAGAGGATCATCCGCGGTCCTGTCCCTTTTGCATAATCTCGATCGGGGAAATCTCCTTTTTACGGACATCCGTATGGGGTGTCCTTCTGGCAAAGATAACAAAATAGGAGGAGTTGGCACAGCCTATCGGCAGGCAGGGACCGTGCCAGATCCCTGCGTCGATGACGACGGCCTCGCCGATTCCGACACGAAACAACTCGGCCTGTTCGACACTGTCGCCATCACGCAGCAGCGGCAGAGCGAAGGGCGCATTGATAGGGATCAGTATCTCCGGGGTGTGCTCATGCCGTTCCACCTCCGTGATGATGGAGACCGGCATATGGTAGACTGTACAGATGCCGATCTCGGTCTCACCATCAATGCGGTAGTGGGCCAGATCGCTCCAGAATTTATAATCCGCCGCCTGCGAGGTCGGCGCCGTCTGCGGTGCGGTGACCACGCTGCCGAAGCGGGCAAAGTTGGCGGGGGTGACCTGTTTCGGTCGCAGAATGATCATATTCGACTCCAGGATAGTCACTGTCAGACCGGGTATTCGTTGCACAGGTAATAGAGGGGTTCCTCGTCCTCGTCGATCACCGGGAAACGTCCGATCGGATCGAGAAAACGGTTGTCCTTGTCGTCGTCATTAACCATGGAAACCTCCCCGACCATCACCGTGCCCTTGCCCGCCTCTCCGTAGAACTTGTGATAAAGATAGGCTGGCAGGGAGATGCTCTCGCCCGGAGTCAGAACAATCTTCCCCCCCGCCTCGACGGAACGGGTGAGGCCGTCGACCTGGACCTGCACCCTACCGCCGGCCAGCTTTTCATCAGGAGTGCTGTTGGCGAGTTCGATGACGAGATTGCCGCCGCCACGATTGATGATATCCTCCATTTTGCTCCAGTGGAAATGCCAGGGTGTCACCTGGCCCTCGCGCACGATCATCACCTTTTCTGCATACCCCTTGCCCTCAGGGTCTCCCGGGGAGCCGTTACGGATGGTGAAGAGGAGCAGCCCGATCGTGTAAAAATCGCCGGAGCCAAAATCCGTCAGGTCCCACCCCAGCTTGTTGTTAAAGATCTCGCCAGCTGCCTCTCTGTTCTCCATCCACTCCTTTTTCCCCCAGCGCGCCCAGGGGGGCAGATGGAAACAGTGGCGGCCGAAAAACTCCATGGCCGCCCTCTGCAAATGATTGATTTCAGATCTCTTCATCGCTTCTCCTCAGGATCGGGCTGACGCCCTACTTTTCGATATGGATGATGCAGACCGCACCACCCTCCAGGACAATCTCAGGGATCAGGGTCATGCCGCCCTCGCGGCGGATGTTTTCAAGCGCTTTTCCTTCACCGAGATGATCATAGAGTCGGGCGCTTCCTTGCAGCGCCATCGGCAGGGAGACGCTGATGCTCTCCCGGCGTTCATCCCTGACTGTACCGCTGGTGTCGGCGCTGCGTTTGCCGGGGAGAGCAGTCTGCAGCCAGCTGACGATGACCACACTGCCATCCACTTTCTCAAAGACCAGGGCATGGCTGTCGGAATTCTCCGGCCGGGTGATCGCCGCCTGCCCGGTGATGTTCCTGTATTCGTCGCCGAAAAGGCTGTTGAAAAACATCAGGGCCTTGCGGGCCGGCTTGGGCACATAATTTACAAAGGCGACTCCGAGGTGGCGATTGTTGTATTCATCCCCGATGACCTCGTCCGAGGGGGGCAGATCGGAAATCTCGTACCAGGCCACGGCCGAGATCTTTTCGGTCGAGACAATCAGGGCGAGTCGTTTGAAAAGGTCCACCGCCTGGTATTCCGGGGTATGTTCATAGTCGTAATTGGCGGTATATTCGCTCGATATCTTGCTGCCCTGACGGAAGGTGCTGTAGCCGACCTCGGCCATCCAGAGCGGCTGCCTGTTGCCATATTGCCGGATCACATCGGTCATCTTGAGAATGTGGTCATCGATATCCTCGACCGGCCGCTCGCTCCAGGTCTCGAAATAGTTGTGCATATTGACGATGTCGATGTAGGGGCTGAGGCCGAAATCCCGGAACATCTTGGCGACGAACTCTTCGCTGTAAGCGACTCCGCCGAGCACGACTCTGGCGTCGGGATCAGCCTCCTTGACCGCTCTGGCGCCAATCCTGATCATCTCTGCGAACTGCTCTGGCGATCCCTGCCAGTAGACCCAGATATCAGGCTCGTTCCAGAGTTCCCAGGTCTTGATATATTTTTTGTAGCGGTTCACCAGCAGCTTGATGAATTCGCCAAATTGCTGGGGATCAACAGGGGGATAGTTCCAGAACCAGTTGTTATCCTCCGGTTTGGTTGAATTCCATCTCGGCATATAACAGATGTAAGGTATGAGGGTGATGCCATACTCCTCGACAGCCATTTTGACAAAATCATCCCAGAAAAGCCAGTCATATTTGTCCTTCTCCGCCTCGATAGCATCCCAACCGAAGGAGATTCTGAGCAGATCGACCTTGCTCTCCTTGAGGAATTCCATGTCCTTGCGAATGCCTGTGAGGGTGGTGCTCTCTTCAGGATAGTCTTCACAGAGGCCGACAGGGACGTGATAGTAGGTGGCATCGGCAGGCCTGACCAGCCGGTCATATGGGCTTCCGGTGGTGTCTCCGCAGGCCGCAAATGCAGCCATGGCCAGGAGCAGGAGTGCAACGATGTACTCTTTTCTCATTGAAGGTCCTTTATTATGTGTGGTTAAAATTCACGCCTGAAACGAGCATGATATTGGCGTAGGAGGTTGCCTCGCCGGTGCGGACGAAGGCGATCGTTCCGGGCGCACGGGTCAACTCCTTGAACTGCTCATGGGCCACTTTCTCGACGGGGATGCCGGGGAGAAGCTGCAGGGTCTGTTTGTAAAGGGTATTGCTGACCTGCTCCATCTCCGCAGCGACAACCGCGCCCTCGATGTGCAGTTCTCCCAGCACCGTCCTGAGGGTATCAAGAAAGGCGGGAATGTTCCAGGTCAGGGCCAGGTCCACAACCTCAGCCTCCGGGGGAATTGGCAGGCCAGAGTCACAGATGACAAGCCGGTCGGTATGGCCCATGCGCGCAACCAGATACGAGAGCTGCGCATTGAGTATCCCCTGTTTTTTCATTATTCACTCCTGTGTTTAATGCATCCATACTTGCCCGGCCGGCGGACAAA
>JAKQKF010000122.1 GCA_029560815.1 bacterium | reverse complement strand
TCAAGAAAGATGACCACCGCGATGATGGAACAGATCAGAATGGGGATCATCATCGATCCGCCTCTGGTGAACATATCCCACAATGACATGCTGTTGCCTCCGTTGGAATTGATCTGCACTTGCTACTGGATTAATAAGCCCATCTTGCTCCGGCCATGAACTGGATGCCCGGTTCATCATAGCCTTCCCAGACCACATAGCGGCGGTCGAGGATATTCTTTACCGTGAATTCGGCATGGAGATGGCGGCCGAATTTCCGTCCTATGCCCGCATCGAGGAGGATGTATTCGGGCAGGCGCCCGTCCAGATCGAGGCCGCGGCGGCGCTCCCCGACCATATCCAGCTGCGCGGTGAGCTGGAGCTGCCAGGGGAGGGGCATGCCGAGCGAGGCCCGCGCCCGGTAATCAGGTCGGTAGGGGATGCGGTCATCGTCGCCCTGGCCGACCGCCTCCCGCAAATGATCGCTGTTGAGGTGAAACTCGCCCTGCAGCATCATGCCGGCGTGCAGTCCCACGCGGACGCCGGCCTGCAGCTCGGTGAGGTGGACATTCCCGACCTGATGAAGCCCGATAAAGCCGCTCTCCTCGTCCCGCTGCCAATAGTTGAGCTGGTCGTAGCGTCCATGAAAGAGGCCGAAGTTGAAGACCATCGTGCCGACCGGGCGGAAATCGCTCTGCACCTGCAGCGAGAGGGGGGAGTCGTCAGCCGCCATGGAGAGGTTGTGGGCGAGAAAGGGATTCTCCTGCAGCCGTTCCCGGAAGGTGACGTAGCGGAGCCCCGACCAGGCGGCGGCGGTGATGCCCCAGCGGTCATTGGGGATGAAGGCCAGCCGGAGGGAGGGGGCGAAGCGGCCGCGGGAGCACTCCTGATAGCCGATGGCGGCGGTGAGCTGGAGATTGCGCAGGAGAGAAGTCTGCACCTCGGCCCTGATCTGGCTGAAGCCGATGGTGGCGTCGAGGCTGTCGGGTTCAGCGGAATAGGAATCCCGGGTGTAGGCGGCGTGGGCGCGCAGCGTCACCCGTTCCATCTGGCGCTGATAGCTGCTGTGCAGGCCGATAATAAAATCGCCGCTGTGCTGCAGCTCGTGGCTGCTGCTGTCGGTGCTCATGCCGGCGCCGGCGAGCTGGAGGCCGGCGCGGGCACTGGAGAGCGGATCGATGGCGAAATCGGCCTCTCCCGCCAGCAGACTGTGGACCGCCCGGCGGTTAAGATCATCGAGGACGGCCCCGTGGAGGCCGCGGTTGAGCCAGTTCATCTCGGCCTGGGCGCGGCCGTGCAGTTCCTTACGCAGGGGGGTGGTTGCGGTCGCTGCCAGGCCGCCGTCGGCATGACGGCTGTTGTTAAAGGCGCCGTTGCTGCGGTCGAGCCAGCCCGAGAGCCGCGCCGAACCCCAGGGGAATTTGCCGGAATAGCCGGCATCGGCGGCGACGCTGGTATAAGAGCCCGCCGCCGCATTGGCCCAGATCAGCCGTTCGCGCGCGGCCGCAGCGGCGTTGACCAGAGGCCGGCTGTTATCCCGCCGCGCAAAGATCGAGAGCGACTGATACTCCGGCCGGAGCAGCCGCGGCTGCTCATCGCCGGAACGGCGTTTGCTCTCGACCTGACGCACGCTGCGGTCCTGGCCGAGCACGACCACATCGGGCAGCTCGATGCGGCTGCTGTCCGCCTCCAGCTTGGTTGGCGTCCGACCGGCCGCCAGCGAGTCGGAGGGCAGGGTGATGCGCGTCGGAGGAAGGGGGCGCTCCTGGGCGGTCGCGAGGACGGCGCCGAGCAGGGTGACGAGCATGGCGTATCGCAATCGGTCTCCTGAATGTTCCATCATCACCTCCGCCTCACTTTCCTGAAAGCGCCTGCAGGCGTTCGCGCGCCCGGGCGGCATAGTCCGATTTGGCGGGGTAATCGTTGATCAGGGATTGATAGAGGCGCCGGGCGTCAGCCGACCTCCCCAGCTCTTCATTGCACTGCGCGGCGTTGAAGATGCCGGTGACGACCCAATCCAGCTCGTCGGGATAGAGATATTTGATCTTCAGAAAGGCGAGGCTGGCTTTGGCGAGTTCCTTCTGTTCGCGTAGGATGGTGGCGATGAGGAACTGGGCCTCGGCGCTGACGGCGGGCGTCCCCTGTTCGAGCAGCTGATCGAGAACAGCCTGGGCATCGGCGTACTGCTTTTTGCCGATATGGACCCGGGCGAGTCCGAGCCGGGCGAGTCCGTGATCCGGGCCTGTCTTGTCCGCGCTGTCAAGCTCCCTGAACTGCCGCTCGGCCTGATCGATCTGCCGGCTGTCGATATCCAGCACTCCCCGGGCATAGGCCGCGGCGGAACCAAGCTCATGATCGGGATAATCGGCGGTCAGCTTGCTGTACCAGGTCGCGGCCTGGCTCCGGTCGCCTTTTTCGGCGAGCAGACGCGCCCCCGCGAAGAGTGCCCGGGGCGAGGCCGGAGAGCCAGGATGCTCCTCCCACTGGCGGCGGAAAGCGGCGATGGCGGCATCGGGCTGATTCTGCGTCTGACGGCAGAGGCCGATGCCGTACAGGGCTGCGGCGCCGGCGGCCGTGCCGCTGTAGGAGGAGAGCAGTTTCTGGTACTGCTCGATGGCCTCGTCATATTGGCCGTTGTCCCGGAAAAATTCGGCCTGGCGCTCCAGCACCCTGGCCGCCGTCTCGCGGTCAGGCAGACGGGTGACATACTCCTGCACCACCTTGTCGGCCTGGCCGGTCTCTCCCTTTTGCATCATCGACCACTGCAGCCCTGTGAGGGCATCAGGGACCAGTTCGCTTTTGGGGAACTGCTCGATGACTATTTTGTACTGGGTGATGGCCTTGTCGTACGCACCGAGATTGTAGTAGCAATCGGCGATGGCGTAGGTGGCATCATCGCGGAGTGCGCTTTGGGGGTAGCTGCCGATGAGCTGGTTGAAGGAGGCTATCGCCTCATCGAACTGGTTGGTGCGGAAACGGGCGCGGCCGCTCAGGTAGAGGGCTTCAGCGGCGAAGGGCGATCCGGGCCAGCTGCTGGTGACCTCCTCGAGGGTGCGGCGGGCCTTGTCGAAATCGCCGCTGCGGTACCAGGCCAGCCCGGTTTGGTAGCGGGCCTCGGCCTTGAGCTGTTCGTCGCTGCAGCTGCTGGAAGCGGTCTGGTAGGCTTTGACGGCCTCCGCGAACTTTTTGTCGTTCATCAGGGCATCCCCGCGCCGCATCAGGGCATCGCACTTGAGGGGGAGGGCGTCGCTCTTTTCGGCGGCGGCGGCGAAGGCCTCGGCGGCGGTCTGAAACTGGCCGCTTTTCAGGGCGGCATAGCCCTGCCCGTAGCGCGCTTCGGCGATGCGCGGGGAGGAGGGATTTTCCCGGATGAAGCCCTGGTAGTCGGCGAGGGCCTCGGTGTAGCGGCCCAGCTTGAAATAGCTCTCGCCGCGCCAGAACCGGGCATCCGGCGCAACAGCGGTTTTGGCATAGGCGCGCAGGACGTCTTCGAAATTCTTCAAGGCGAGATCATATTCGCCGGCCTGGAAGCGCGAAAGCCCGAGCTTGAAAATGGCCTGGGCCTTGACCTCCGGCTGGTCATAACCGCCGGCGGTCTGGCGGAAGATGCGGTTGGCGGCTTCGGCATTGCCCTCGCCGAGATAGCACTCGCCCACCATCACCGCTGCATCACCGGCCACCGCCGACCTGGGAAAACGGTCGATGATCTGGCTGAAGATAGTGCGCGCTGTGGTGAACTCTTTCTTTGTGAAGAGCAGCGAGGCGTGCTCAAAGAGGGCGTTGGGGGCATCGGCGCTGCGCGGATAGTCGCCCACAACCCGCTTGTAGAACTGCAGGGCTTCTTCGCTGCGTCCGCGGCGCTGCTGTACACGGCCGCTCTGGAAAAGGGCCGCCGCCTTGAGATCGTCGTCCGTGCTCACCGCGAGCAGCCGCTGCCAGGCGGCGAGGGCATCCTCATCCCTGTTCAGGTTGAGATAGGCCAGACCAAGGCTCAGGAGGGCATCATCGGCGTAGCGGTTGTCCGGAAGGGAGGAAATCACGCTGAAGGCTTTGGCCGCTTTTTCGTGTTCCCCCTTGCGGGCGAAGGATTCACCGATAAAGTACTGCGCCTCACCGCGCCAGCGGCTCGCGGGCCATGCGACGATGGCGCGGGAGAGCTCGCCGATCGCCTCGTCGTACTCCTTGCGGCCGTAGCGGGCCATGCCGAGGCGGAAAGTGGCCTGTTCGGCCAGCGGGCTGGAGGGGTACTCCTTCAGCAGCCGGTTGTAGGCGGCGATCGCCTCATCCCAGCGCTTTTCTCCCTCGTGGACATCCGCAATGGCGAAGAGGGCATAATCGGCGACCTTGCTCTGCGCATGGTCGGAGGCGATCTCGCTGAAGTAGCGGACGGCCTCCTCCTTGCTGCCGTCGCGCAGGAGGGTCTCGCCGTACCAGTAGCGGGCGTCAGGGTAGAGAGCGCTGGCGGGATAGTCGTCCATGAACTGGCGCAGGGCGTTTCTGGCCTCAGTCAGCTTGTTGCTGTAGACCAGCGACTGGCCGATGCGGAATGCGGCCTGGTCCCTGAGGGTCAGAGCGGCATGGCGCTGCAGCAGGGCGCGGTAAGCGGTGATGGCCTGATCGAAGAGGCGCTGCTGGAAAAAACTCTCGCCAAGGAGGAACCACGCCTCCTGCGCCTGGGGAGCGTAGGGATATTTCTGGATGAAATCGTTGAACTGGTCGGCGGCGAGTTCGTAAAGCTGGTCCTCATAGAGCTGGCGGGCGAGGGTGAAAGCCTGTTCAGCCTGCGGCTCCTGGAGCTGGGCGGGCGCCTGGGCTGCAAAGAGGAGCTGGAACAGGAGCACGATGAGTGGAGCCCGGTAAAGTTTGGCCATATGTATGATTTCTCTCAATGGACGGACGATTAATAATCTAACTTTTACACGGCCGACAAGTTCCAGCGGACCGGCCCGGGAGCATCAAAAGGGTTTACGGGATAAATATAATAATTTTAGCAATTTTATGGCAAAAAAGCAAGCTCATTGTATTGTTTTTGTGACAGGCGGCGCATCCCGGCAAGGAGGAACAAGGCAGGTACAGGGAGCGGCTGGAAAATGTGCTTGAATTTGGCGCCAGAGTTGCTAACTTTCTTTGGAGATTTATGTTAAAAGGAGATCTTTATGCGCCGTCTGATGCTGAGAGTCCTGCGGCCGGTCATGCCCGGCCTGTTTTTGCTGCTTCCCCTTGCCATCGCGCCGCCGCTGTTCGGTGCGGGTACTGTCACCGTGGATCAGGCCGGCTATCAGCCGGGCGACGTCAAAATCGCATTCATCAATCAGGCCGCGGACAGTTTTTATATCGTGGATCAGCGCGATCAGCGGACCGTGCTCGGCGGTGTTGTCCAGCTGCGGCGGCTGAAGGATGCCTCGACCGGGATGGACCTCTATACGGCCGATTTCAGCACCCTGACCCAGCCCGGCCGTTATGCGGTGCGCGTCCCCGGCGTGGGCAGCTCTTATCCCTTCCGGGTGATGGAGGGGGTCTATCGGGATCTCTACGCCAAGGCTCTCAGGAGCTACTATTATCAGCGCTGTGGCATGGAGCTCAAGCCCCTCTTTGCCCTGCAGTACACCCATCCCGCCTGTCACCTGCAGGATGGCTGGTATCACACCAGCACCGGCCTGGACGGCCAGGTGAAGGGGACAGGGGGGTGGCACGACGCCGGGGATTACGGCAAATATATCGTCAACGGCGGCATCAGCGCCGGCACGCTGCTGATGGCCTACGAATATTTTCCCGGCCGGTTCAGCGCTGATACCCTCAAGATCCCCGAGAGCGGCAACGGCGTGCCCGACCTGCTCGACGAGGTGCGTTATGAACTGGCGTGGTTTCTCACCATGCAGGCGGCCGATGGCGGGGTTCACCACAAACTGACCCGCACCGATTTCGAGGCGATCATCATGCCGCACAAGGATACCAACAAGCGCTATCTGATGCCGGTCTCGAGCGCGGCGACCGCCAATTTCGCCGCCGTCATGGCCCAGGCCGGGCGCATCTATGCTCCTTTCGACGCGGCTTTCGCCGACACCTGCACCGCCCGGGCGGTGCGCGCCTGGAGCTGGCTTGAAGCTCATCCCGACATCTTCCCGGCCGGCGGCTTCAGGAATCCGGATGGCGTGGTTACCGGCCAATACGGGGACAACAACGACCGGGATGAGCGACTCTGGGCCGCGGCCGAGCTCTGGCGCACGACCCGCAGCCAGGCCTGCCATACCTGGTATCTCACGCACTATGCCGGCATCAATCTCTTTAGCTGGGAGATGAGCTGGGGCTCGCTGGCGCCCCTGGCCCATCTGGCTTATCTCTTCGATTCCGGCAGCCAGGCCGATCAGACCGTGCGCACCACTTTGCGCACCGCACTGCATAAATACGCCGGTGCTCTGCTGCAGCAGCAGGAGCAGAGCGGATTCCGCTATCTGCTCAAACCCGGCGAGTTCAACTGGGGCTCCAACTCCCGCGCTCTCAACCGCGCCATCCTGCTGGTCATGGCCGCCGAGTCCGACGGAGCGGAATCCTGGCGCGGGGCGGCCCTGGACCAGCTGCACTATATGCTGGGGGCTAACCCCCACAACACCTCCTATGTCACCGGCGTCGGCGTGGTCAGCGTGAAAAATCCCCACCATCGCCCATCGTGGTCGGATAATATTGCCGCCCCGGTGCCGGGGTTCATCGCCGGTGGCGCCAATCAAAACATCAATGATGATGAAACCCTCAAGTCAGCTTTCACCTCCTCCACGCCGCCCGCGCTTTGCTGGATCGATGACGCCGACAGCTATGCGGCCAACGAGATCTGTATCAACTGGAACGCGCCGCTGGTCTTCCTGGCCGGCTATTTCAATCCCGAGGCCGGCGCCAGCGGGGTCGGCGCTGCTCCCGAGGCCTCACCCCGCGATTTCAGGCTGGGGCAGAACTATCCCAACCCTTTCAACGACGCCACGGTCATCCCCTTTCATCTCGAGAACGCGGGCGAGGCGACTCTGCAAATCTACAACATCCGCGGTGAACTGGTTGATGAGCAGCCCCTCGGCCTGCTTGCTTCAGGTGAGCAGCGCCATCTCTGGCAGGCGCGCGGCCCGAGCGGCCTCTATTATTACCGCCTGCGGGTGGAATCGGAGACCAGCCTCCTCACCCGGACCGGCAAAATGGTGGTGGTGAGATGAATCCACGCCTCCGCACCGCCGCGCTGCTCCTGACCCTGTGCACCGCCACGGCGGCGCAGAACTTTTCCGGCGGCTTCAATTTTGTCCTGCCGGCGCGGGACAGCACCCGCCAGCAGTTCCTGCCCGCTTTTCCGGCGCAGCCCATCGCCGCCGGCGCTTTTACCGGCATCGACGCGGAGGGCCACTTCGCCGTGGCCGGCGAGCGCATCCGCTTCTGGGGCACCAACTGCGTTGCCGACGGGGCCTTTCCCCCCGCCGACAAGGCGCCTTTCCTGGCGGCGCGGCTGCGCAAGATGGGCTTTAATCTCGTCCGCTTCCACCACATGGATAATCCCTGGAGCGACCACAGCCTCTTCGACCGCGACTCCGACACCCGCCATCTCAACCCGGTCATGCTGGGGCGGCTGGAAAAGTATATCGCGGAATTGAAAAAGAACGGCATCTATCTCAACATCAACCTGCACGTCAGCCGTACCTTCAACAGCCGCGACGGGGTCGCCGACGCCGATTCAATCACCGACTACGGCAAGGCGGTCAGCTATTTTGACCGCGATCTCTGGCCGCTCTACAAAGAGTTCGCCCGCCAGCTGCTCACCCATCGCAATCCCTATACCGGCCTGCCTCTGGTCGAGGAGCCGGCGATGGCCATGGTCGAGATCACCAACGAGAACTCGCTCTACCGCTGGTGGCGCGAGGGACTGCTCCGGCCTTTCGCCCGGGGCGGGCGGCTCACCCTGCGCCACTCCCGCATGCTCGACCAGCAGTGGCTGGCGTTTCTGCAGCAGAAATACGCCACCACCGCCCAACTGCGCAGCGCCTGGCTGCCGGGAAGCCGGGACGGCCGCGGCGGTGAACTCATCAAGGATGGCGGCTTTGAAAAGGGCGAACTCGGCAAAAACTGGCAGATGGAGCAGCACGAGACCGCCCGCGCCACCATGGCCCTGGCGGCCGTGCAGCCCTTCATCGGAGCGCTCTCGGCCAAGGTGTCGGTCACGGCTGTAACCGGCACCAGCTGGCACATCCAGTGGAAACAGACCGGCTTTTCCCTGCAAAAGGACTCGCTCTACACCGTCTCCTTCGCCGCCCGGGCGGAGGCCCCGCGCACGATCAGCGCAGCAGTGATGCGCGATACCTCGCCCTGGACCGGCTACGGCAGCGGCAGCTTTTCCCTGATCCCGGCATGGCAGCGTTTCTCCTTCACCTTCAAGGCCGCGGAGAACTGTGTCAACCAGGGCCGGCTCTCCTTTCATCTCGGCGAACAGACCGGCATCTTCTGGTTCGACGAGATTTCGATCCAGCCGGCCACGATCTCCGGCCTGCTCGAGGATGAATCGCTCGAGGCGGGCAACGTCCGCCGCACCGAGTATAATCAGAGCGTCTCCTTTTCCGCGGCGCGGGTCTCCGACATGAGCGCCTTTTATATCCGCCTGCAGGAGGATTTTTTCGCCGAGATGAACCGCTTTCTCAAGCAGGAGCTCGGTGTGCGCGTGCCCGTCGTCGGCACCAACTGGAATGTCGGTCCCGCTGATATTCTGGTCCAGAGCCAGCTCGACTATATCGACAACCATGCTTATTGGGACCATCCCGATTTCCCCAATATTCCCTGGTCCGTCACAGACTGGACCATCGCCAATACCCCGATGGTGCTCGAGACCGAGGGCGGGGCGATCGCCGGCGTGATCAATGGAGCCGCGGTGGCGGGCAAGCCCTTCACCATCAGCGAGTACAACCACCCCTTCCCCAACCGTTACCAGAGCGAGGGGCCGCTCTTCCTCTGCAGTTACGCAGCTCTGGCCGATGCCGATGCGGTGATGCTCTTCGACAACGGCGGCAGCGACGCCACTTACGAAGCCGATTTCATCGACGGTTATTTCGGCATTCACCGTAATACGGTGATGATGGCGCTGATGCCCGCCTGCGCCGCCGCCTTCCGGCAGGGGTGGATCGCGCCGGCGCAGCAGACGATCGCCATCGCCCTTAGCCCCGCCGATGTGTTGACCCTGCCGCTGAGCGATGCCGGCGGCTGGCAGGGCCCCGGGATCGTGCCGCGTCTGCTCGCCCTGCAGCATCGGGTGCGCTATACAAACTTTGCTGCGGCCGTGCCCTTTGATGCGGCGGCGCTGCCGGCACCGCCGCAACCGCCTTATCTGAGCGATACCGGCGAGCTGCTCTGGAATCCGGCCGGCCTCTTTTCGACCGTCACGCCGCGCTATCTGGCCTTCACCGGCCTGCTCGACCGCTTTCCCGAGACCGAAATGGGGCCGCTGCGGCTGCGCAGCGCGAGCGGCTTTGCCTCGTGCAGCTGGTCGTCGCTTGACGGAACGCCGCTGACCGAGGCGCGCCACTCCCTGTTCACCATCGCCACCCGGACGCAGAACAGCGGTATGGTCTGGGACGGGACCCGGACCATTCACAACAGCTGGGGCAAGGCACCGACCTCGATTGAGCCGGTGCGACTGAGCCTCACCCTGGCCCTGCGCGCCGACTCGATCCGCATCTGGCCGCTGGACGGCTCCGGAGCCAGGCGGGGGAGCGGCCGCAAGATCGTGCCCGCGTCGCCAGGGACCTTCAACCTGATCCTCGACCAGAGCCAGGACCAGACCGTCTGGTACGGCATCGAACGGCTCGGAGCGCTCAGCGGTGTGGCTGCAAGGGGAGAGGCGGTCCAGCCCGCCACGCTGCTGCTCAAGCAGAGCCATCCCAATCCTTTTCGTCTCTCTGCACAGGGCCACACCGAGATCACCTTCCGGCTGGGGCGGCCGGGCGAGATCCGCCTCGTGCTCTATGATCTGCTCGGGCGCCAGGTGCGCGAACTGGCGGCCGGCCCTGCCGGTGCCGGTGAAACCAGGATGCGTTGGGATGGCCGCGACGCCGACGCCCGCCCGGTCGCCCAGGGCCTCTATTTCTATCTGCTTGAGTTTACAGAGGCCGGCGTGCGGCAGCATGCCGCCGGCAAGCTGCTGCTCCTGCCCTGAGGCGCGCTAAAAACGGCAAAAAATTGTGATCCAGCTCAAAATTTATGCATTTTCGCTCATTTATATGTATATTATAGAAAAATCAGGCCGGAATGCAATTGCAAGGAATGTGATCATGAAAGTTGCCCGAATCTCTCTTTTCGCCGCTCTGCTGGTGGCTTGCTCAGCGGTCCACGGTTTTGGCCAGACGGCCGTCAATGTGCGGGTGCAAAACCTCCTTGACCAGATGACGCTGGAGGAGAAGGTCGGGCAGATGACCCAGCTCACCATCGAAGTCGTCAGTGTCGGAGATGGCACGGGCATTCGCGAGCCCCTGATGCTCGATCGCAAGAAACTGCGCGAGGCCATTCTGGACCGTGGAGCAGGGGCCTTTTTCAATATCGGCACCCATGCCCACACCCTTGAACGCTGGAACGAGATCATCAGCGAGATCCAGGATGTGGCGCGCGAGGGCCGGCTTAAAATCCCGGTCCTTTACGGCATCGACGGCATCCATGGTGCCAGCTATACGCGCGGGGCGACCATTTTCCCCCAGGCCATCGGCATGGCCTCGACCTGGAACCCCGATCTGCTGCGCCAGAGCGCTGAAATCACTGCTGTCGAGGTGCGCGCCTCCGGTGTCCCCTGGAACTTTAATCCCGTCCTCGACTCCGGCCGCCAGCCGCTCTGGCCGCGGCTCTGGGAGACCTTCGGCGAGGACGCCCTGCTCACCACAACACTGGGCACTGCCTATGTGAAGGGACAGGAGGGCGACGCCAATGATGTTTCCGCCCCCGACCGGGTCGCCTGCTGCCTGAAGCACTACATCGGCTATGGCCATCCCGTCACCGGCAAGGACCGCACGCCGGCCTGGATTCCGGACCACTATCTGCGTCAGTATATCCTGCCACCCTACGCGGCGGCCGTCGCGGCCGGCGCCCATACGGTCATGGTCAACTCGGCAGATGTCAACGGCATCCCGGTCCATGCCAGCCGCTATCTGCTCACCGATCTGCTCCGCGGCGAGCTGGGTTTCAAAGGGGTGATCGACAGCGACTATCAGGATATCATCCATCTCCACCAGCGTCACCACGTCGCGGCCGACAACAAGGAGGCGGTGGCGATGGCGGTCATGGCCGGCATTGACATGAGCATGGTGCCCGCCGATTACAGCTTTACCGATGACCTTATCGCTCTGGTCCGGGAGGGCAAGGTGCCGATGAGCCGCATCGACGAAGCCTGCGGCCGCATCCTCACGCTCAAATATCAGCTCGGCCTCTTCGACAATCCCTACCCTGACAAATCGCTCAAGGCGCGGTTTGCCACACCCGAAGCGGCCGCTGTCAATCTCAAGGCGGCGCAGGAGTCCCTGGTCCTGCTCAAGAATGAAAAGTCGCTTCTGCCGCTCAAGAAATCGGCGAAAATACTCGTCGCCGGCCCGGCGGCCAACCGCCTTTCGGTCCTGAACGGGGGATGGACCTTTACCTGGCAGGGCGGCCGCGAGGATCTCCATCCCAAGGACAAGCTGACCATCCTCAAGGCGGTCGCCGCCAAGGTCGGCGACACCCGGGTGAGCTTCTCCCCGGGCAGCACCTACGACAGCGAGGCCGATATCGCCGCTGCGGTCAAGGCGGCCAAAAAGGCGGATGTGGTGATCGCCTGCCTCGGCGAGGAACCCTACTGCGAAACCCCGGGCAACATCGGCGATCTGACCCTGCCCCAGTCGCAGCTCGATCTGGTCCGGGAGCTGCAAAAGAGCGGCAAGCCGGTCGTCCTGGTGCTGGTGGAGGGGCGGCCGCGCGTCGTCCGCCCGATCGTGGAAAAATCCGCGGCTGTCCTGCTCGCCTGGCTGCCGGGGATGGAGGGGGGGCGCGCCATCGCCGATGTGCTCTTTGGCGACGTCAATCCTTCGGGCAGGCTGCCGGTCACCTATCCACGCTGGCCCAACGATCTGGTGCTCTACGATCACGTCTGGGCGGAAAACGCCGGCGGCACCAACACCTACAATCCCCAGTGGCCGTTCGGTTACGGTCTGAGCTATACCACCTTCGCCTATAGCGATCTCAAGCTGGACAAGAGCAGCGCAGGCCTGGGTGAGGTGATCACCGCCGGCGTCACGGTGACCAACACCGGCCAGGTCACAGGCCAGGAGACGGTCCAGCTCTACCTCAGCGATCTGGTGGCCTCGATCGCCCCGCCCAACAAGCGGCTGAAAGGCTTCCGCAAGATCGAGCTGGCGCCGGGAGAAAGCAAGACGGTCTCGTTTACGCTCAGTTCGAAAGAGACGAGTTTTATCGGCCTGGACGGCAAACCGGTGGTCGAGCCGGGTGAATTCCAGGTGACCGTCGGCGGCCTGAGCCAGAGTTTCACTCTGAAATAGCCCCAAGGGGTCCAGGCGCACTACCGCATGTGGCCGTGCGCCCGGACGTCCCGGTCACGGCAGGCGCTGACGCAAGCCCGCTTCGGCCGGCTTTCTCTACCGCAAGCGGCCACGCGTCCAGCCATCCCGGTCCTGTCAAGCCCGGAAAGAATCTCCTGCGGCCTGCGCCCTCATCAGCTCGCCGCAAAATGCTTCGTGCTCTATCTGCCTATTTTTTTCCTTTACAAAGAACAAAAATTGTACTATTTTAAGCGTTGATGTAACCGCCCTGGAGCCAGATCACACCCCTCTCCCGGCATTGAAGTGCCGGGATATGAAGGAGAATGCATGGGCTGCGTGCGCCGCGTTTTTCTGTTTCTTTGCATGATTGTCACCAACGTTTTCCCGGTTGTCTATTATGGTGGGGAATACCGCACCTACGAAGGATTCGTCTACGGACGCTTCGAGGCCTCCATCAAGCCCCCGCGCGGCAATGGCACTCTCGCCTCCTTTTTTACCTATCACGATTTCACTGCCGCCACCGCCTGGAACGAGATCGATTTCGAGATTCTCGGCCGCTACACCGACGACGTC
>JAKQKF010000119.1 GCA_029560815.1 bacterium | reverse complement strand
GATCTCCTGGTTCGACATCATCACCGATTCCCTCTGGTTCACCTATGGCGAATGCGGCATTGCCAATGCGAGCGAGTTCATCATCAGCAAAGAGGCGCGCGACACCGATCCCCTCACCTGCAGCGGCGGACTCTTCACCAGCGCGGGCCGTCTTGAAAACTGGACGGTTCTGAACTGCCACTGGGACATCGAGGGCTGGGGCATCCCCCGCTTTGTCGACGTCAACTATATCGATTTCGACCGGGTGTATAAAATATCGAAATTCCGCTCTGCGGTTGGCCACGACTATTCCGACGATGACGAGGATTGCCGGAGCATGAAGCACTATTTCTGGCTGGACGGCTCCGACGGCTGGGAGACTGCCCGCATTTTCTCCCCGGTCAACGGCACTGTGGTCTGGCGCTTCGAGGAGTTCCTCGGCACCCAGCTCTGGATCCGCTCTGAAGAGTATCCCGACTTCCAGTTCTGCATCTTCCATCTCCTCCTGGCCGATTCCACCCTGGCGGAGGGCCGCCAGGTCAGCGCTGGTGAGCTGCTTGGCACCCACTTCAGCGGCCGCACCTATTCCGACATCGCGGTCGCCCTCATCACCCCCTATCGACGCAGGCTGATCTCCTGGTTTGATGTTATGACCGACGCTCTCTTTCAGCGCTATCAAGCGCGCGGGCTGGCCGATCGCAGCGACGTCATCATCAGCCGGGCGGAGCGCGACGCCCATCCCCTCACCTGCGCCGGTGAGAATTTCATCGGCGGCACGGGGGTGCTGGAGGACTGGGTAACGCTGAGATAAAATCAAGGCGAGTCATTTGATATTGAATTCAAAGATCACCTTCGGGGGCGTAGCCGTGCTCAGCCAGTTGACCGATGAGATCGATACGGTCGGCTGGCCGGGATAGGTCGTGTCATTGATCATCTGGTCAACGTGCTGTTGCGCAACAGCGCCCTCCAATCCGTACCAGACCGCATCCTCGTCATAATACTCCACCTCGATATCGCGCAGATCGAAGAGCTGGTTGATGTTGTAATCCCGGCTCGTCACCGCATAGGTGGCGTGCAGCGATTCGAGCAGGCGTCCGGTCGCATTGACCTTCCCCTGCACAGCGACGCGGACGGAGCCGCTGGGGAAGGTGACGCTCTTTTCCAGATTGAAGTTGGTTCCATTCCAGAGCGGTGGATCATAGTTATCCATAAAGCTGGTGAGCAGGATACCTCCCCGGGTGTAGCCGTCGCTGTAGCGAATTTCCCCCTCGAACTTGATATCGATCCACCGGGTTTTGCGCAGCAGCTCGAGGAGTGCGCCGCCCACAGTCAGATCGCCCAGGTCGACCTCCTGATTGGTGGGGCGGGACCAGGGGATAGTGATAGTGACGTCGCTGGAGTCTTTATCCTGCCAGACGCGTAACGCCGATTCTCCCGGAAAGAGGCGGGAGAGGCTAAAGCGGCCGTCGGCGCCGGTCCTGACCGTTCCGGGGGTGCGCCAGGTCCGCCCACCCGCCGTGCAAACGGCCTGCACCTTCGCCCCCGAGACCGGTTTGCCTTCTTCATTGACCAGGCGGCCCTTGGCATTATAGCGCCAGCCGATGCGCTCCCCGAGCACCGGCAACAGCGCCTTTTGGCCTCTGCGACCAAGAAAGGCCTCTACGGTATCGCGCAGGGCGCCCATGCCGGGCGCTCCGCTCGCCGTCAACATCCAGACATCGCCGAAGCTCGCCCCGATGACGGGAAAATCCTCCTGCTGGCCTGCGGAGGAGCGGATGGTGGGGGAGCGGCGGACGAGAGCGGTGAGGAGGACGGCGCCGAACCCTTCAAGACTGGGCCAGTCCACCGCGCTGGGAGAGAGCCCCGTGCTGGCCGTAAAGCTCTGGAACATGCTCCAGGGTTCTTCAGGATTGGCATTCAGGATGGTGCCGGTGCAAAAGTAGTCGCTGAAGTGGGCGTAATCTTCCACCATCATGGCTCGCCCGGGGTGCGCCATGCCCGGAATGTGCTCGGCGGGTGCCTGCGCCTCCAGCACCAGATAGCGCGACTCGCCGCAGAGGATGTGGTTCATAAAATGTCCCACCTCATGGGCGACGGTATGGTCGGTTGAGGATGGACCGAGAAAGATCATTGGCCGGGTGATCGGAACCAGGTCGGTGAGGTAAAGGAAGCCCTTGTATTTGTGGTCCTCGCTGTTATAAAAGGTCGGCTCGTAGGCCGCTCCGGAGG
>JAKQKF010000179.1 GCA_029560815.1 bacterium | reverse complement strand
GAATATAAGTCATTGGATTACTCCACAGGATGATCAAGTACCACCTGCACCGATCAGAAGCGCAGACCGCAACTGAAACGGTTGATATTTTCCAGTATGCCGTGGGATTGCCAGGCATAATCCAGAACGAACAGGGCGCCGGCGGTATACAACTTGAGTCCGGCGCCCAGAGTCAATCCGCCGCCGAGGTCATGGTCCTGCTCGAAAAGTGTACCATAGCCGCCGCGCAGGGCGAAGGCGCCAAGAAAAAGATACTCCGCTCCCAGATTCAGACTTTCACTGTTGTTGGAAGGATGCAGGAAATCGACGGCGGCCGTGAGGCTGTTGCGCCGGGAGTGAAGCACCCGGGCCGCCAGGCCGAAGCGAAAGGTAAGCGGCAGGGAAAAGGCGTCGGTGTCGAGCGCGGCGGGCAGCTGTGTGCTCGAATTATGCTGCTCATCGATGTCGACTTTTTGCGTGAGATCTCTCCCCCTAAGGCGCAGATCGGTGCCGAAATTGGCGATCTCGACCCCGAGGGTGAGCCATTTTATCGCCGACGGCCGGTAGAGTGCGCCCAGATCGACGGCGCCTGCTGCCGCGGTGCAGTGGTAGATCCTCTGGTGGATATATTTGGCGGTAAAGCCCATCGCAAACTGGTCGGTAAAGGCGAAGGAGTAGCTCAGCGCCAGGGCCAGATCGGCGGCGTTGTAGAAATCGCCGGTCCCCTCGGGCTGTTCGATGGTGCGCACCGCCTGATCCGGGACCCCGAGATAGGTCAGGGCGGCGCCGAAGCCGTGCCGCCCAGCGGGCACGACCATGCCGATGTAATCGTGATAGATGTCGAGAAACCAGTCGGAATGGTTGAGCGTGATCTCCGGACGGCGGCAAAGGCTCAATCCCGCCGGATTCCAGTAGAGGGCCGAAGCGTCGTTGGCGACGGCGGCAAAGGCCCCGCCCATGGCGATGGCGCGCGCCCCGACGCCGATGCCGAGAAAGGGGGCCGCGGCGGTGCCGACATTAGTGACGCCGCCGGAATAGACTGATTCCTGAGCCAGCAGCCGGGCGGTTGAGAGCAGAAGCAAGGTTGCAACGGTTCCGGTTTTCATCGGGCTTCCCCCTTTGCGCCGCCGAAGCCGATGCGCACGCCGGCCATCACCAGGCGCGGAGCGCTGTAAAAGTCGGGGCGCCGGTCGCCCAGCTGATAATTGAGCGTATGGGTAAAACTCGCCCTGCCGGTGTCGGTGAAGACGTCGATCTCGTTGCGCTGGTCGAAGAGGTTGTAGACCTTGAAAAAGAACGAGGGGGTCAGCGAGAAGAGCCGCAGATCATAATGCGCTGCGAGGTCGCAATTGAAGGTCAGAGGTTTGCGGGCGCTGTTCTCGAAGGCGGTGCGCAGCGAACGGTCCGGATCGGTCGGGGTATAGGGCAGGCCCGATCCCGCCTGGAAAATCAGGCTGATGCCCCAGTTGGCGGCGGTGGAATAGGTGACCGAACTATTCAGGGTATGACGCTGGTCCCAATCCAGGGGCAGTACCTGTTTTTCGCTCTCGCGCGGCGGCGTGCCCTGGTTGTCGGTGAAAACGGCGAAGGGATCGGAGGCATTGCCGCGTGCTATCTGAAAAGTGTAATCGATATTGGCGGCGAATCCGTGCGCGGGCCGCTTCTCCAGGGCGATGACGAAACCGCGCACATTGCCGTAATCGCGGTTGATATAGCGAGCATAGGCCTGTCCGCCTTTGAGCCGGATAATCTCCTGCCCCAACAGATTCTTGATATCCTTGAAATAGACCGTCGCATCGACGGCCACATCCGCGGCCAGCTGATGCTGGAGGCCGGCTTCCCAACTCACCGTCGTTTCCGGCTTGAGGTCGGGATTGCCGACCATGGTCGAGAGGGCGCCGAGCTTGATCTCGTACTCGGAGTTCCAGTAGAGCGATTTGAAATCCGGGATCTGGGAAAAATGGCCGTAGGAAAAATGGATCACCCCCTGGTCCGAGATCGGAAAGGCCAGACCCAGCCGCGGGCTCAGCTGGGTCTTCACTGTGGCGCCTCGCCGCGGCGCGGAGAGCACCAGTCCCGCCTTCTGGTCCGGCACGGAGGGCAGGCTGCCATGAGCGTCGAAATAGTCGAACCGCAGCCCGGCGTTAACGACGATCTCCTTGTATTCGATCTTGTCCTGTACGAACAGGGCGGCCTCGACCGGCTTGTTGGTATATTCGTCAAACTGGGTGGTCTCGCGGCCGGCGAGATAGGGAATGAAGAGCCCTTCGATCTTGTTGTCCGGGCGGTTCACGATCTCGCGCCAGGAATAGCCCAGGCGGTAGCGCTTGACCTCGATGCCGGTCTTGAGCAAATGGATGGGATGCACCTGGGAGGTCAGCTCCAGCCGCGCTATCGCGGTGCGGTTGCGGATTTCGCTGTGCTCGTTGTTGCTGGCATCGGTCACATATTCCAGGTTTTCCTGAGCGTTGCGCTGATAGATCTGTTCGGTGGAGATTGCCGGGAAGAGATAGCGCTCATCATAGAGATCGGCGAAAAGGCGGCGTTTGTTCGTCTTCGTCAGCTGCGAGAGGCTGAGGGAGAGCTGGCTCCGGGCGGATAGGCTGTAGCTGAAATTCAGGGCCTGGGCCAGGGCGCGGATGCTCCGGCGGCTGTCTGCTTCCGGGAACCGGGCGTAGCGCTGGTCGTATTCCCCGTTCTCCTCCCCGCTGTAGAACACCGTATAGCGGATCGGCAACGCTGGCCAGTGCGTCAGCTCCACGCTGCCTTGCAGGGTATGCCGCTGAAAGTTGTTCATCGCCACCCAGGCGGAATCGCCGGAGTGGGCGTGCGAATTGTACGTGGTATAGCCTTCGCTGTGGGGATCGTCGACGGGCAGGCTGAATTCCCGGCGCCCATATAGCCAGCCGTCGCTGCCGGCCCGGCGGCCGGCAAGAAAAAAGGTGCCGCTGAGGAGCGGAATGGGGCCGGAGAGCGAGGCGATGATATTCCGCTCGGCGAGCGGATCCATAGCGTCGATGTTATAAAAGAGCGCCTTGTGATTGCTGAGGTAATCGCCGGCATAGGCACCAATCGTCCCGCTGAGCTGTTCCGTCCCCTTTTTGGTGACGATATTGACGACGCCGGACTGCGCCTGGCCGTATTCCGCGTTGAAGGTCCCGGAGATAACCTGGAGTTCCTGAATGCCGCTGTTGTCCACCTCGATGGCCTGGCTGCGGTCAAAGCCGTCGGTCACGGCCATGCCGTCCACCAGGTAGGCCACCTCAGTGGCTCGGCCGCCGCGCATGTGGATCTGTCCCCGGGTATCGATGGTGACCCCCGCCTGCAACTGCAGCAGGCGCGCCATCTCTTCGGCGGGGAGCTCGGCGATGCGGGATTCGGAGAGCGAGGCGGTGGAAAAGGTCATATCATTCTGGATCAGCGGTTTGGCGGCGATGATGGTGATGCTCTCGCCGGCGATCACGGTCTGCCGGAGGGAAAAATCGATGGCGGTGGTATAGTCCGCCGAAACGGCAATCTCCTCGATGGTCTGGCGCTCATAGCCGACCATGCGGCAGGAGAGGCGGTAGCGGCCCGGTGACAGGTTGAGAAGGAGATAGCGCCCTTCAGCGTCGCAGACTGCGCCGCGGCTGGTGCCTTCGATGAGGATCTGGGCGCCGACCAGAGGGGCATGGGAGGAGGCATCCCACACCCGCCCGGCGATCTTGCCGGTGATGCCGGCGGAGCTGATTGAGTAATAGCCAAAAAGAAGAAAAGCCAATTGCCGCGTTACACGAAGATGTGCCCATCTCATCGGCTCAATTCCCCAACCCATGCAGAATTTTCAGGCATCTGCCCATGCATCTCAGTCCGCATTCCGGAAAGCCGGTTTTAGCTGGCCGGCGAAGAGCTGAGCATTATCTCATACAGACCATCTTTTTGGTTTGAATGACGCCCCCGGCCTCCATCCTGCAGATATAGACGCCGGAGGGCGCCAGGATGCCCTGATCGGTGCAGCCGTCCCAGTGCGCCAGGTGCTGCCCGGCAGTTTGGCGCTCATGGAGCAGGGTGCGCACCTGCTGGCCGGCGAGGTTGTAAATTGTCAGGAGGACCTCCCCGTCAAAGGGGAGCATGTAAGCGACCCGGGTGGCCGCATTGAAGGGATTGGGATAATTGTGTGCAAGCTGCGGCGAAGCAGGCCAGCTGCTGCGCTCCGGATCGGTCACCCGGCTGCCCTCCCCAGGCCAGTAAAGCAAGTATTCATAGTCCCTGGGAAGTGGTTGCGGATTGAGCATCCTGGTCCCGGGCCCCTCTTCTTCCTCGAAGTAATAGTGAAGCGTGGCGTAGCCATTGCCCTGCTGGTCGAAATGAATGTAGCGTATGGGGCCATGCTGGTAGCGCAGGGGGACCGCTTGCCAGGATGCGCCGCCATCGCTGGTATAGCGCATGCCGCTTTCGGTGCCGGCCCAGCCCTCGTGCTCGTTTTTAAAGGCGATGCAGTAGACGGCCTCCTGGGTGCCGGTGGCGGTCTTGCGCCAGCTCTCGCCGCCGTTTTCGGTCTTGAGAATCCGGCCGAATTCGCCGACTGCAAAACCAATCTGTTCCGTGAGGAAGCAGACGTCCCACAGATCGTCGGCTACGCCGCTGTATAGATTTTTCCAGCTTTCTCCCCCATCCGTTGTCCTGAGGATGTTGCCGTCGCTGCCGACGATGAAGCCGTTGCGGCTGTTGAGAAAAAAGTGATTATTCATAATCGGATTTGTGGCATCAAAGGGGGAGAGCTGATTCCATACGCCGGCGATTTCGGATTTGGTAAAGGTGCGGCCGCCGTCGGTGCTGCGATAGAAAATCAGATAGACATCCTGTCCAGCACCTGCAGATCTGATATCAAAGGAATAGGAGATCACGGTGTCTGGGGTCAGGAAATAGAGGCGGTGGGGCGAGACATCAAGGGGCCCGTAGAGCTGACGCCAGGTGTGGCCCCAATCCACCGATTCGAACATGCTGTACTCGTTTGTCGCCGCGGACCAAAGGTATTCCCAAAGCTTACTCTCGATGTCAAAGCCGAGGCGTTGGTGCAGGCCGGGTGTTATCGGGCTGCCGTCAGTGTCGAAAAAGAGGGGCTCGACTTTTTCCCAACTGCGGCCGGCGTCCTGCGATTCCAGCCAAACCTTGGCCTTCGGATCGATGTCCCACTTGCTCGCCCATACCCTCCCCTCTCCCAAAAAGCGCAGGCCATCGAATCCCCGGATAGTTGCTTTACCAAAGGTCCAGCTCCGGCCGCCGTCGTTTGAGGTTATGAATTCACCGCGATGGCCGATCTTGATCACCTTAGTAGGGGAGACATAGAAAAAGCGGCCGTCACTATCCATATACTCGGAATGGCCGGGCAACAAGCACTGCCAGTTGGCGCCGCTGTCGCTGGTGAAAAAAGGCCCGTTATGCGAAAGCTTGGAGTCGGGTGTGGCGCGGGCCGAGTGGAGAAAGAGGCCGTTGGCCGGGTCTGTAAAATGGATCTGCTCGATGCTGCGCGCTCCATTGCCCTTTACTGAAGTGCTGTAATCTTTGTAGCTGCTGTAAAGGATTTTGCGCTCGCGCCAACTCCTGCCGCCGTCGGTGGTCTTCAGGATCAGGGCGTTAATGAGATAATCGGAGATGATTTGTTGTCCGCCGATCCAGCCGGTCTTATTATCCAGGAAATAGACATCGTTAAAGTGGTAGGTATAGCTCGCGCTGAGCCCGGCCGGCGCCATTGCCTGCCAGGAGGCCCCCCGGTCATGGGTCAGTAGCAAGGTTTTGTTTTTGCCGGTGACGCAGAGGGTGCTGTCATCGATCAGGGCGAGACCCTTCAATTCCACGCTCGAGTTGCTGACCTGCTGCTGCCAGCTTTCGCCGGCGTCGGCAGTGTGCAGGATCAGCCCCTTTTCGCCGATCGCCCAACCTTCGTCGCGGTTGCGAAAAAGCACCCGGCGCAGGTTGTTGGTGAAGCGGATCTCTTTTTGGCTCCAGCTCTCGCCGCCGTCAACCGATTTCAGGATCAGGCCGTTTTCCCCGACGATAACGCCATCGGCCGGAGTGGGGAAATGGAGATCGGTCAGGCTGTTCTGCCACGGGATTTCGATCAGCTGCCAGCTCTCGCCGCCGTCCCGGGTTTTCACCACCGTGCCGAATTCCCCGACCGCCCAGCCGGTGTTGGTGTCGGTGAAATAGATCGAAGTGAGTTGATTGGATGTGGGCCCGGGCGGCATGATCTGCTGCCAGCTGCCCTGGGCATTGGCGGAAGGGCTGCCGCAGAGGAGCGCTCCCGCAAGCGCAAGAAGAGTTTTTCGCTGGATCAAAGTCATCGGATTGCTCCATCGTATCTAATCAAGGGAGCTCCCGGGTGCTGATCGGATGCAGTCGTAACTTTTTTACAAGTTATAAAAAAAAACGCCTTTAGCAACATTATTCTTCAACACTCTTCACCTCGGAAGGGGTCGGCGGGATGAGATCCTTCGAGACTCACTGCAACTTAATTGGTCTACACAAGCGGGTCCGCCTGTTTTACTTGATTAACCTTGTTTTTTGCTTTGGTATTGGCAATTTTTATTTACAGATATACGGGGTGACCACAGCAG
>JAKQKF010000110.1 GCA_029560815.1 bacterium | reverse complement strand
CCTTTCGGTCCGCTCCGGCGCCCGCAGCTCCATGCCGGGCATGATGGAGACCGTCCTCAATGTCGGTCTGACCAGCAAGACCATCAAGGGGTTGATCAAAAAGACCGGCAACGAGCGTTTCGCCTATGACGCTTATCGCCGCCTCATCATGATGTACTCCGATGTGGTGATGGAAAAGGCCGCCGGCATCGAGCCGGCCGAGGGCAAGGGCATCCGCCATCAGCTCGAGCACATCATGGCCAAACTGAAAAAGGCCAAGGGCTATGACTCCGATACCGACATGACCGCCGCAGACCTCAAGAAACTGGTCGAGGAGTTCAAGGCCAAGATCAAAGAGGTGCTGGGCAAGTCCTTTCCCGATGATGCCCGCAAGCAGCTCTGGGGCGGCATCAACGCGGTCTTCCAGTCCTGGAACGGCCGCCGCGCTATCTCTTACCGCCGTATCGAGGGCATTCCCGATGAATGGGGCACCGCCGTCAACGTTCAGGCGATGGTCTTCGGCAACATGGGCGACACCTCCGCCACCGGCGTGGCCTTCACCCGCAACCCGGCCACCGGCGAGAACAAGTTCTACGGCGAGTGGCTGATCAACGCCCAGGGCGAGGACGTCGTCGCCGGCATCCGCACCCCGGCGCCTTTGAACGAGGCGACCAAGAACGAGCAGAACAAGCATATGGCCTCCCTTCAGAAAGCCATGGCCAAGACCTACACCCAGCTTGACAAGATCCGCCTCGGACTCGAGGGTCATTTCAAGGACATGCTCGACATCGAGTTCACCATTCAGGAAGGCAAGCTCTGGATGCTGCAGTGCCGTGTCGGCAAGCGCACCGGCACCGCCGCCCTCAACATGGCCATGGACATGCTCAAAGAGAAGCTGATCGACGAAAAGACCGCGGTCATGCGCCTGGCTCCGGCCCAGCTCGACGAACTGCTTCATCCTATCGTCGATCCCGCGGCCGAGAAGAAGGTTGCTCCGATCGCCAAGGGTCTGCCTGCGGGTCCCGGCGGCGCCACCGGCCAGATCGTCTTCACTGCGGCGGATGCCGTGGCGTGGGCGAAAGCGGGCAAGAAGGTCCTGCTGGTCCGCGAAGAGACCAACCCTGAAGACGTTGAAGGCATGCGCGCGGCCGAGGGCATCCTCACCGGACGCGGCGGTATGACCTCCCACGCCGCTCTCGTCGCCCGCGGCTGGGGTAAATGCTGCATCGTCGGCTGCTCCGCACTCCACATCGAGACCGCCAAAAAGCTTCTCAAGATCGACGGCAAGGAGTACAAGGAAGGTGACTGGTTCACCCTCAACGGCACACGCGGCCACGTCTATCCCGGCCAGCTGGCGATGATGAGCGCTGCCGAGAACCCCCGCTTTCTCAAATTCATGAAGCTGGTGGACAAGAACCGCCGCATGAAGGTGCGCACCAACGCGGATACCCCTGAAGACGCCAAAAAGGCCCTCGAATTCGGCGCCCAGGGCATCGGCCTCTTCCGCACCGAGCACATGTTCTACGGCAAGAATTCGGAAAAGCCCCTCTTCGCCCTGCGCAAGATGATCATCTCCAAGACCGAGACCGAGCGCCGCAAGGCGGTCGATGAGCTCTTCCCCTATGTCAAGAAGAGCATCAAGGAGACCATGGAAGTGATGAACGGCCTGCCCGTCACCATCCGCCTGCTCGATCCGCCGCTCCATGAGTTTGTGCCCCAGGAGGACAACAAGCGCACCGAGCTGGCCAAGGCGCTGGGCATCGACAAGGCCGAGTTCGTCAAACGTGTCGAGGCGCTGCACGAGACCAACCCGATGATGGGCCACCGCGGCGTCCGCCTCGGCGTCACCTTCCCGGAGATCACCGAGATGCAGATCCGCGCCATTCTCGAGGCCACCGTCGAGCTGATCAAGTCCGGCATCAAGGTGCTGCCC
>JAKQKF010000105.1 GCA_029560815.1 bacterium | reverse complement strand
TCAACAGGTGGGCGAGGAGGGCTACGTTATCGGCGTCGACATGACTCCGGAGATGGTCGCCCGGGCCCGCGCCAATGCCCGCGAGGGCGGCTACAGCCAGGTTTCTTTCCGCCTGGGTGAGATCGAAGCGCTGCCGGTCGCGGACAATCTGATCGATGTCATCATCTCCAACTGCGTGATCAATCTCTCCACCGACAAACTGGCGGTCTTTATGGAGGCTTTTCGTGTGCTCAAGCCGGGCGGCCGCCTGGCCATCTCCGACGTTGTCGCCACCGCGGAGCTGCCGCTGGAGATCCGCGCCAATCTTGATCTCTATGCCGCCTGCGCCGCCGGTGCCCTGACCATTGCGGAACTGAAGGTGCTGCTGGCCGAAGCGGGTTTCACCCGGATTGATATCAAGCCGAAGGACGAGAGCAGGAGTTTTATTACGGATTGGGCGCCGGGCCGGAACCTGGAGGAGTATATTGTCGCGGCATCCATAACAGCAAAAAAATCTTTGTCTCGATCAAGCAAGCCGTTTAAACCTTGATCTGGCATTCATGATAACTAAAACTGGCCAGCATCGAATGGCATGAAGCGATCATCTTTAATGAGATTGCGATGAAAAAAATGATCCACTATTTCCTTAGTCTTTTTTTGATGTTCTTCTTGAGCGCCTGTAATGGCGCGGACAAGCCAAAAGAGAACAGTGCCAAAGCGGCCGGCAACCAGGCCAAAATCACCTTTGTCGAGCTGGGTTCTGTCAACTGCATCCCCTGCAAGGCCATGCAGCCGGTGATGAAAGCGATCGAGGAAAAATATGGCGACCAGATCAAGGTGGTCTTTTATGATGTCTGGCAGCCGGATCAGAAGAAATATGCCCAGCAATACAGGATCCGCCTGATCCCGACCCAGGTCTTTCTTGATGCCTCGGACAAGGAGATCTTCCGTCACGAGGGATTTTTCCCGGAGGAGGAGATCGACACGCTGCTGCAAAGCCATGGTTTAAAGCCTGTCAAAAAGGAAAGCAAGACGTGATCGAAAGCCTTTTCAGTCATCTCAGCGGCATCATGGCCGGCAGTTTTCATCTCGCCCTGCTGGCCTCCCTGCTCTGGGGGATTCTCAGCATTCTCCTCAGTCCCTGCCATCTTTCCAGCATTCCGCTCATCATCGGCTATATCACCAGCCGGGAAAGCGCCACCACGCGCCAATCGTTTTTACTGGCGCTGGTTTTCGCGCTCGGCATCCTCGTCACCATTGCCCTGGTCGGGGCGGTCACCGCTTCGCTGGGCCGGTTGATCGGGGATGTGGGAGTCTGGGGCAATATCCTGGTGGCCGCCATTTTTATCGTCATGGGACTCTATCTGCTGGATCTCATTTCGTTGAACTGGAGCAGCTTGCCGTTATCCGCCGGCCGCCCGGGCTACTGGGGCGCTTTTGGCCTGGGTCTGCTGTTCGGTGTCGGCCTCGGGCCCTGTACCTTTGCCTATATGGCGCCGGTGCTCGGGATTGTCTTCACTCTGGCGCAGTCCGGCTGGATCAAGCCGATTTTGCTTATCCTGGCCTTCGGGATCGGGCACAGCGCGGTGATCGCTTTGGCGGGTGGATTGGGCCGGTGGGTGCAGGAGTATCTCAACTGGAGTTCGCACTCCCGCGCCGCGGCGTGGGTGAAAAAGGGCGCGGGCGTGCTGGTGCTGCTGGGTGGGCTTTATTATATCTATACGGCATTTCTTCAGGGTTGATTTTAAGTCTCTGAACAACGCCTCGGGTTTGGCTGCGAAGGGCATGCGCCTGAATGGATGAACGCTGACAATAGGGGCGGTTTCATTGAGCAATCGCTAAATTTGCCCGAACGGCAGAGAAGTACAGCCAGGCTCTTGCAAGTAAGGGCTATTATTCAAACAGCTCCGGCAGCACCTCCCCCGCTTTGCCGCGGATGACGCGCTCATAGAGGTCGCTGATCTCCGAGGGCTCGGGGTTGATCTCGACGCAAAAGGCGCCGTTCCTCTTTGCCAGCTCGGGATAGCCGGCCGCCGGCCAGACCACCGCCGAGGTGCCGAT
>JAKQKF010000103.1 GCA_029560815.1 bacterium | reverse complement strand
TGAGGATCTGGTGATGAGGGGAGGGGAGATCAGGCTGGCCGAGGCGCTGTCGGAGGAGGCGCGCAGGATTTTCGGCCGTTCGCTCAAGCTGCGCCAGGTCAGTGCCGGCGGCTGCAACGGCTGCGAGGTGGATATCAATGTACTTGGCACCACGGTCTATGACCTGGGCCGTTTCGGCATCCAGATCGTTGCCTCGCCCCGCCATGCGGATGGACTGCTGGTCACCGGACCGGTGAGCGAGAATATGCGCTTCGCCCTGCTCAAAACCTGGGAGGCCACTCCGCCGCCCAAACTGGCTGTGGCTGTCGGGGCCTGCGCCCTCAGCGGCGGCCTCTTTCGCGGCCACTCCGCCGTGCACGACGGCGCCGGCGCTTTTCTGCCCCTCGACCTCTACATTCCCGGCTGTCCGCCCCATCCCCTCACCATTCTGGACGGGCTGCTGCGATTGCTAAAACAGATAGAATAGAAACAAGACATCATTTGGGAAGAAGCTGGGGCTGAAGGAGGCAGGCTGGTCCCTGGTTCAGGGGATCCTTCGAATCGGGAAATTATCCTCTTGTCAATTTGATGGGTATTAATTATTTTAGACCATGGAAAACAGGATATTGAAACCAGGGCGGACAGTAACAGCCAGGCTGATCAAGCGCAGCAAAGATGACCGTTCGTTCGATATTGCCTTTTGGCAGGCGCAGGGTGGCATGGCCATTTTTGCTGCGGCGTGGCAGATGGTCAATGAAGTACGTGCATTTCGAGGTCAGGATGGCGCTGAACCCAGACTTTTACGATCTGTTGAAACTATTGAACGACGGCAAGGTTGAGTATCTTGTGGTTGGCGGATACGCGGTGATGTATTATTCCGAACCGCGCTTTACCAAAGACCTGGATATCTGGATCAACCCTGTCCCGGAAAATGCCAGGGCGGTTTGGAGGGCTTTGGCTGAGTATGGCGCACCCCTTGAAAAGGTTTCGCTGGATGATTTCTGCAATCTCGAGATGATTTACCAGATCGGTCTGGCGCCCAATCGGATTGATATTCTCATGGATGTGGCGGGTGTTGATTTTGCCATCGCCTGGCAGCGGCGGAAAGTAACGCAGTACGGGGATGTCCCCATGAACATGATCAGCAGAGAGGATCTGATCGCGGCCAAATTGGCTTCCGGCAGGGAGCAGGACCTGCTGGATGCAAAGGGTCTGCAAAAAGATCGGCCGACAGTCGATTAACTCGAGTCAGACAGGATTTCTCACCCTCCACCTTTTATCTCTTTCGTTCGTTCCTCCTTCGCACTCCTGGCTAAATTATTCACCATTGAGCAGTGCTTCAACCTGACCCAGATCCGGCTCAACGGCCTGTGGGAGCTGCAGCCGGCCCAGTGACGCGCCGGGATCCTTCAGACCGTGCCCGGTGATGAGCAGCACGATCCGGGCCTGCGGATCGATGCGTGCGTCCCCCTTCAGCTTGAGCATTCCTGCCGCCGCTGCGGCCGCCGCCGGCTCGGCGAAAATCCCCGTCGTCTCCGCCAGCTTTTTCTGACCTGCCAGAATCTCCTCATCTGAAACTGTCAAAGAAAACCCCCCCGACTCCAGCACCGCCTGGCGTGCCATGATGGCATTGCTCGGGGCCGCGACCGAGATCGAATCGGCGATGGTGTGCGGCTCTTCGGCATTCCGGTAATGGCCGGTCTGAATGAAATGATGGATGGCGTCTGATGATTCCGCCTGCACCGCTATCAGCCGCGGCAGTTTCTCGATCAGCCCCGATGCCCTCAGATCGGAAAAAGCCTTGTGCACACCGCTGAGGATAACCCCGTCGCCCACCGGCACCAGGATGGCCTCCGGTGCGCGGCCGCCGTTTTGGCGAAAGATCTCCAGCCCGGCGGTTTTTTTGCCCTCGATGGTGAGGGGATGATAGGCGGTGTTGCGGTTCAGGCCGCCGTATTTTGCTGTGAATTCGAGTGAGAGGCGGAAGGCGTCGTCGTAGGTGCCCCTGACGGGGAGGAGGGTGGCGCCGTGCATCAGGATCTGGACCAGCTTTGCTTTGGGAGCCGCCGCCGGGACGAAGATGATGCACTTCAGGCCCGCCGCC
>JAKQKF010000098.1 GCA_029560815.1 bacterium | reverse complement strand
TCTTTCGTACCCCTGCTGATGAAAGCGATCCAGTATCTCGATCTGCCCAGGAACCAGCCCGCCGACTTTGGCCGCGAACTGCTCTCGGTCTGGGATTATCAGCAGACCACCTCCAGCGTGGCCAGCACGGTCTACGAGATGACCCTGAACGAATTCATGCGCCTGACCTTCGCCGATGAAATGGGCGATGAGCTTTACCGCCGCTTTCTCAAGCTTTCGCATGTCAACATCCGGGCTCTCGACCGTCTGATCGCCATCAACGACTCCCTCTGGTTTGATGACGTCCGGACGCCGGGTCTCGAGACCCTCGACGGCCAGCTGGCTGCCGCCTTTTATGCGGCGATCGATTCGCTGACCCTTCGCCACGGCGCCAATCCCGGCATGTGGGACTGGGGGAGCCTGCACACCCTCACCCAGCCCCATCCCTTTGGACTGCATACCCCTTTCCGGCGCTATTTCAATATCGGCCCGGCGCCCTCGGCGGGCGGCAACCATACGCTCAACAACAGCACCTACAGCATGGCCGAGCCCTTTGCCACGGTCATCGGCCCCTGCGTGCGGCAGATTTCGGATATGTCAACCTCCGACTGGCATGTCATTCTTCCCGCCGGGCAGAGCGGTCATCCCTTCAGCAGCCATTACCGGGATCAGCAGCCTCTCTGGCAGGCGGGAGAGATGATCACCCTGAATCTGCACAGTCTGGCCCGCCGCAATCCGCGCTGGAACTGGCAAACCCTGCGGCCGATTTCCGCGATTTCCCGTCCGTGACGCTATTATAAAGATTATGCCCCTGCACCCTTTGAAAACAGCATCCATACGAGCCGCCTGCAAGCTTGCGCGCTTTGTGCGCAGTACACTCCTCCTGGCCGCGGCCCTCTCCCTGCTCACCTGCGGCGAACAGACCACCGTCGAATATGAGACCATCATCCCGGCACAGCGCACTCTGGGGTTTGAGGAGGGCTGGATCAGCAGCTATCCCGCCTGGCACATCGGCGGCCGGCACCTGCTCTACTGCGCCCAGCCGCAGGGGGGAAGGGGAATGGTCCAGCTGCGCGAGGTGGAGGTCGGGAATGGAACCACCCGCCTCATCCTGACTGATTCCACCGGGCTTCGTTTTCCCTCCTGGAGTCCTTCCGACAGCACCATTCTCTGCACCTCCAGCCGTGCCGGCAGCCAGGATCTCTGGCTCTTCACCCCGGCCACCACTGTCTGGCGCCGTCTCACCTCCCTGTCCGGAAATGAGTCTTTCCCCCGCTGGTCCCCTGACGGCAGCCGGATCGCCTTTCTCAGCCTCGGCCGGATCGCCTTGCTCGATCCAGGCAGCGATGCAATTTCCTATCTGGCCACACCTTTTCTGATCGTCCTGTCGCTCGCCTGGAGCCCGGACGGAGAGAGCCTGCTCTTTTCAGCTGACAATGCGGCCGGAGAATATCTCTACCGCTATGATCTCGCCGGCAGCCGCTTTGAGGAGCTCTTTACTCTTCCGCAAACGGGTTCCTGGCCGGTGGCCGCCCCGGCGACGGCGGATGGGGAAGGAGAGCATATCGCCTGGCGGGCCACGACCGGCTCCGGCACAGCCGGGATCTTTTTTCAGCGTCCAGGGGCGGAAAAGCCAAGCCTGGCCGTCCGGGATGGG
>JAKQKF010000072.1 GCA_029560815.1 bacterium | reverse complement strand
CGATGACGGCAGCGAGGAGAAGACCCAGGAGATCCTCACTTTTCTCGAGAGCCGCTTCCCGCAGATCCGCGTCATCCATCATGAGCGGAACCGCGGCTACGGCGGCGCGCTGCGCACCGGTTTTCGCGAAGCGCGCAAGGAATTCGTCTTTTATACCGACGGCGATGCCCAGTACGATGTGCGCCAGCTTTTGCTCCTGGCCGATGCGATGAACGAGGAAGTGGATGTGGTCAACGGCTTCAAGATCAAGCGCCACGATCCCTACTACCGTGTCGTGCTCGGCAAGATCTACCAGTACACCTCCAAGTTTCTCTTCTCGCTGCCGATCGAGGATGTGGACTGCGATTTCCGGCTGATGCGCCGGAGCATATTTGACCGCTTCGAGCTGACCTCGAACAGCGGCACGATCTGCGTGGAGATGATCCACAAGATGAGCCGCAGTGGCTGCCGGTTTGCGGAGGTGGGGGTCAACCACTTTTTCCGTTCGAGCGGCAAGTCGCAGTTTTTCAATTTTGTCCGGCTCTACCATGTGGCGCGCGATTTTTCCAAACTCTGGTTCCGGCTGGTTGTGCGCAAGGAGGGCGTCCATGCCCAAGCGTGAACAGCTGCCGCCCAGATTCAGGGGCAAGAACTGCATGATCACCGGCGGGCTCGGCTTTATCGGCAGCACTCTCGCCCACCGTCTGGTCGAGTACGGTGCCAATGTGCTGATCGTCGATTCGCTCATCCCGCAGTACGGCGGCAATCTCTTCAATATCGCCGGGCTGGAGAATCGGGTGCAGGTCAACATCGCCGATATCCGCGACCAGTACGGCATGAATTATCTGGTCAAGGGGCAGGACTATATTTTCAATCTCGCCGGGCAGGTCAGTCACATCGACAGCATGGAGGATCCCTTCACCGATCTGGACATCAACTGCCGCTCCCAGCTCTCCATCCTTGAGGCGTGCCGGCACAACAACCCCGAGGTCAAGATCGTCTTCGCCGGGACCCGTCAGCAGTATGGCAAGCCGGACTATCTGCCGGTCGACGAAAAGCACCCCATTCATCCGACCGACGTCAACGGCATCAACAAGATGGCCGGAGAGTGGTATCACATCCTCTACAACAATGTCTACGGCATCCGCGCCACCTCGCTGCGCCTCACCAATACCTACGGGCCGCGCCAGCTGATGAAGCACGGCCGGCAGGGATTCATCAGCGTCTTCCTCCGCCAGGCGATCGAGGGCCAGAAGATCCGCATCTTCGGCGACGGCAAGCAGATCCGCGATTTCAACTATGTCGACGACGTGGTCGACGCTTTTTGCCTGGCGGCGGCTTTTGATGACTGCAACGGCAATATCTACAATCTCGGCGGGGATGAGGCGATGATGCTCGAAGACCTGGTCAAGCTGCTGCTCGAGGCCGCGGGCGGGGGCGAGTACATGATGGTGCCCTTTCCTGAGGAGAAGAAGCGCATCGATATCGGTGATTTCTACGCCGATTACCGCAAGATCCGCGCCGTGCTGGGCTGGCACTACCGGACGCCGATGAAGGAGGGGCTAGCCAGGACGATCGCCTATTACCGCGAACACCGGCAGCACTACTGGGAGCAGCCAATGAACTGAGGGGAACGGGGCGGGAAAGGTAGAGATGGAAAAGGTTTCCAGCAAACACAAAGAAAATGGTTTGATCCGGATCGAGTCGCGCAGACGAGCCTGGTGGTTTTACGCCGCCCTGCTTGTTTTTTTCGCACTCTTTCTCCTCGATCACGTCAATAATTTTCTCGTCCCCGAAAGCGATTTTTTCGACTATGCCGAAAAGGCGGTCAAGCTTCGTCATCTGGAATGGCCGGATAATTTCAAGCGGCCGCCGCTCACCTCCCTGCTCATCGCTTTCATTTCGCCTCTGATCCCGGGCAAATTCGCAGAGCTCTACGCCGCCGAGATCATCTCGGCCGCGAGTGCGCTCTTTTCGCTCTGGTTCCTCTGGCGCATCGCGCGCTTTCTGCACCCCGCTTCCGCACCCTGGGTGGTCTGGTTCTGGGCGCTGCACGCTTCGACTCTCAAGCTGGCGATCAAGCCCAAGGGCGAATTTCTCTTCACCTGTCTGCTGCTCTGGGCTTTCGACCGGTTTGTGCGCAGGGACTGGCGGGCCTACGGCGCCGGCTTTCTCTCTTCGGCCGTCCGCTACGAGGGGGCGATGGCGATCGGAGCCTTCGGACTGGCCGATTTCGTCTTCGGCAAGCAGCGGCTCAAGAGTGTGCTGGTGACGGTGCTCTCCGCCTCCTTTCTGGTGATCTGGAGCCTGCTCTCCTCCGGCGGAGATGGCGGCGGCAGCTATGCCGATTATTTCGCCCACTGGCGGCCGAATCTGAGCTTTTTCACCGGCTTCTGGTCCGAGCTGCTCGAGTTTCTGCCGCTGGCCTGGTACCGGATCGGGGCGGTGGCGGCCGCTCTCTTTTTCCTCACCGGCGTGGTCGAATTGTGGCGGAGCGACCGGCGCGCAACCCTGGCGCTCGGCACCTATCTGGCCGGCTTCGCCGCCCTGCATGTGATCTGGCCCTTTCCTGGCGCGGACTATCTGGTCATGGCCTCCTGGGCGGCCCTGCTCCTCATCTTCGCCGGCCTCTTTGCGCTCCTCAAGGCGGTGAGGCGCCGGTTCGGGGAGTGCGGCCTGATCAGCTGGATCAGCAAGCGGCCCCTGCTGTCCGCCTTCGCTGCGGCCGCCGCGGCCGGCGTCACCCTCGCTCTGGTGCTGACCGCGCGCTTTCCCTATCCGCAGTATCAGCCCCGCATGATCTGGGTGGCCCTCTCCCTGATTCCCCTGACGATCTATTACTGGCCGAAACGCTGGTCAGCGGCGGGGACGGCCAAAACCATCGCCATTCTGACTGTGGCCCTTTTTCTCGGTTTCCGGCTCTTTTCGGCCTCGGGAGCCGGACTCTTCGATGTTTATTATACCAAGGCCGAATTCAGGCTTATCGGCGAGTGGTTCGACCAGAGTTATCAGAAGGGCGACCGGCTGCTGGTCTCCCAGCCCAATATCGTCGCC